>NZ_JPJC01000235.1:17476-50115 GCF_000733135.1 Sphingomonas sp. FUKUSWIS1 | reverse complement strand
GGCTGGATCAGCTTCAGTACGGATTTCGCGCGGGTGACGGGGCGTGGGCTCGAGCCGCTGCTCGTGCCGCCACCAGCGCTGACCCGCGAGGCCACCGACATCGCGTTTGCCGCGTCGAGCGTGGCGGAGGGCGACCGGATCGCGCTGTACTACTCGCTGGAAGACCGGATGCTACGGCGGGCGTTAATCAGGCGATATGGCGGTTAAAAAATTGGAAGCGGTAAATGTAGATTGCGACTCTGCGTCGTCTGCAATGACCCAGAAGCAGTCGTTGAACGCCCCCTACGCGCTTCTCGACTTCCGAACATTCATTCATGTCGATCTCCGCAGTAGCAGAAGCCAGGCCGAGCGATGAGGGCCGCTGATGGCTTGAATGAGCCGTCCGGCTTTGGGCGAGAGCGGACGTAGGTATGCCGAGACGTGAGCATAAGTACGGACGTCCGCCCCCCGGGAAATACTGCCGCAGCGGCGGAGGGCTTCTCTACCCTCCCGCGAGCGTAGTGATCGCTAATATGTTCGTTACTTCGGTGCCAAGCGTCTGAGGCCGCATGCTAGCCCGTCTGCGAACCACGCTTTTACGGCATTAAAATCGGCGGGCGCTTATAGATCTGCGTGCCGCCGCAACGGCTTGTTCACCCCTCTCTGCAAAGGGCGGTGTCACAGGGAGACTGTCGATGCATTTAGATCTTGTTTCGGCCGTGCTTGTCGCCGCCGCAGCCGTGCCGTCCGCAGCCCCAGTCCAGGGCGACTTCGACGGCGATGGCCGATCCGACACGGCGTCCATCGTCGGCAATGCCGAGGGCTCGTTTGATGTCGTCGTGCGGTTCGCAACCGGGCGGATCGCGGTGGCGGACAGCGGCGTAGACGATGCGGCACGACTAACGACCATTCTAGCCGCGCGCGTCAGACAGAGTTGCGCGCCGCTCGCGCGATCGGCGCCCGAATGTTCCGGCGCGCTCAGCCCGAGAGACGGGCTGTACTTCAAGCGCACGCGTGGCGACGTCGCCAGCCTGGCGATCTGGTCGCGGGGCAATTTCACTAAAATATTCGGATTGTCAGTCCGCGACCTAGCGGCGACGGGGCCGGCCGCGTCCGCGCCGCCCGGGACCGTCCGAACGCCCGCGACATTGCTGTCGCTGGCTATCAGCGCCGAGGGTAAGGTCACCGCCTGCACGATCGCCGAAAGCAGCGGCAATGCCGCGCTCGATCAAAAGGCGTGCGCGATCATGCTGGCTAAGGCGAAATTCCGGCCGGCGATGGACCGACGCGGACAGCCGGTGATGACGACGAAGCGAATACGCCTGTCGTGGGCGATCGACCGAGCAGGCGTCATGCACACGCCGGTCAGCGGCGGCAGCGTAGATACCAACGCGGCTATGACCGACGGCGGTACACGCCGCGCCGGCCCGACTAACGGCATGTTAGCCGTTCCTTCCGCGATCCAGACGCAGACGGCGTCGGCGTCCGTGGGCCGACCCGTCGCCCGCCAAGAGCCGCCCGGTCAGACGACAGCAGAGCGGTTCGAACAAGCACGCAAGGCGGTTCAGCCCGTGCGTGGCCGCGATCCGATTTACGGTGCGACGATCAGCGATTAGGCCGAACAGCATCGCCGGCAGACTTCCCTTTGCTCTTCCATGCCTGATCCATAGAATCCGCATGCCGATCCGCCCCGAGAACCATTTGCTATATCCGACCCATATGTCTCTCTAATGGTTGACCTTACGCCATGATCCAGATGCGGTCACTCGAACCCCGCTTCCTTACTCCGTCTTTCTGCCCTTCGTTCAACGTCGCCAGTACCTACCTGGTCGGGCTCTCGGCCGTGAAGGATGAGCAGCACGGCTTGGTCACAGGCTGGAACTCCATCAGCTCGATCCGCGTGCCGTCGGGGTCGTAGAGGTTGGCCTGCCACTTGCCGTCCAGGCCCATTTGTGGACCGTCGTGACGCGGGCCTAGGCGATCTTCCCGATACAGCGTCGTGACGGCGGCCTGCAAATTGGGAACGCCCAAGGATAGGTGGTTAAGTACGCCTAGCTGGCGGGCGTCGACCTTGCTCACCGGCACGCCCGAACCCGGACCGATCATCATGTATTCCAGCCAGTCCCGCCCGTCGGGCGTCTGCTGTGACACCCAGTCGACCTTGTCGGGCTCGAATGCGCCATACCAGTACGGCCGAAAGCCGAGCAGGCGGCGGTACATCCTGTCCTGCTTGGCCCGGTCGTGGACGGCGTAGCCGACGTGGATGATGCGCCCGCTAATCGCGCTGGGAACAGCGTTGGCGTCAGCGCTCGCGGATTGCACGAACTGGATCCCGTTGCCTTCTGGATCGCGCAGGGCGAACCAACGATCCCCTTCGGTAGAGCGCTGCATCGCGCCGAGGCCAGAGACGTCTGACGCGGCCAGCCAGACCCGCAGCGTCGCCGCGTCCGTTGTCGAGTAGGCGACGTGCGCCAGCATGCTGGGCCCCTGTCCGGCGGGTGCGGGTAGCACCTCCACGAACTGGCGCGAGCTTAGATAGTAGCGGACGCCGGCCGGGTTCTCAGGGTCCGCACCCTTCCGGGCGCCCAGCACATGCGTGTAGAAGTGCTCGGACTTTGCCATGTCCCGAGCATAAATAGCGAGGTGCGAAACGCCGGTGATGCCTGGGCGCGGACCCGGCGGCGCCTTGGCCCCGAGCAGAGCGGCAGCTGCACAGGCAAGAACTGGGATACGACGGGCCATGGCAGCCTCTCCTCACCCGGCCGCGTTTCGGGCCGTGGCTGGCAGCGTAGGGAGCGATGCCGACGCTGTCACGTGCTCACGTGTTGGTCCTTGTCGATACTGTTGCCGAGGAGTTTGATGCCGCTATCTGCTAGGGTGCCGCGCAGGAACAAGAAGCGGTCTTGGTGCCGAACACTGACCCGCACCGCCGCTCTTTGGACCCAAAAGGCGACGTTCCGAACGCCCCTTCCGCTCGCCGAAACCTGTCATCCATTCATGTGCCGCAACTGGCGGGGACGGCGAGGCATTGTAGCTGCCACCAGTACACGCTTCCTGACCCTATTTAGATCTTGAAATCAGGCGAATGCGGTATCGCCCGACCTGGGAGGTCGAAGCGGGCCGGTCAGTAACGGTAACGCAAAATGGCGCGACCGCCCGGCGGCAGGGTCGGCGACCAGGTGAGGATCCCGTCGGTTCGGTTGAGCGCCTTGTCATCGGCCTCGATCGCCTGGCCCGCCGCTCCGATCGGGACGTCGAGCGTCGCCGGAAAAGGGTTGGCGTTAGTCGCCGTCAGCACGACCTCTCGCGACAATGCGTCCCCCGGAGCCGCCATCGGCACGCGCGACGCAACGATAGCCTGGGTCAACATAACCTGGCTGCTGATACCTGCCGCTAGGCGCACCGTCTCGCCAACCGTGCGGTCGGTGACCGCGCCCAATCCCAGCAGCAGGCGTCCGCCAGCCCGCTCGGCGTAGAGTGCGGTGCTGCCGGCTGGCATCGGCACGCCCAGGCCGCCAGGTGTATCGTTCTTCATCACGAGCACGATCGACGTCGGCACGCCGTCGAGCTGCTGGCCGGGATACACCGCGCGTCGGTAGCGACGATCGACCGGCACGCCCTTTTGAAAGAGCAAAGCAACTTGCTTTTGCGCGCGTGCGGCGACGGTCGTGGGCGTCGGTATGCGATAAAGCTTGAGATCGCCAAGATCTTCGGGAGGGGGCGGCGGCGGGGGTGGTGCCGGGGGCGCCATCATCGGCGGCGGGGGGGGCGCCATCGCGCGCGACGCCGTCACCACTATCTCGTCGGCAGGCTCAAACTCCGTTTCGGGCAGATCCGACGTCGTCGTGCCGAGCGGATAGCAGACCAGCCGCAGCCCGCCCGCCGCCGCCGGAACCGCGGGCAACGCCACCCGGTTGAGCCGGCCCGCGACGGCCTGCACCTCGGCCTTCGGGAACACTTCCGGGTTGCTGTTGGCGAGGGTCAGCCAGGCAAACAGGTCGACCGTTCGCCCGTTCGCGGCGAGCGCAGCGACGTAGCTCGCCCGCCAGTCGAACCCGGACGCGAGATAGGACAGACGCACCGTGACCGTGCGCGCCGCCGGGCTGATGGTCGTTACACTCAGCACCGGCTTGCTCGACAGGCCGCCTGGGACGCCGGCGAACGCCAGCCGCTCCGCGAGACCCGAACAGCGTAAAGCCTCGATCCCCGTCACCGTGCGGAGGATGACGCCCGGTGCCGGGCCGGCGACAACGGTCGCGGGCTCGCTGGTCGGTCGTCCGGTCGCCCTTTCCGTTCGGGTCAGCGTCACGTCACGACCCAGCGTACCGTCGACGAGCGAGGCCGGCGACAACAGGCGGGCGTCGCGGTTCTTCTCGATCGTGCCGCCGGGCAGGCCGTCGATAACTGCGCTGACCGGCACGATCCCTTGCGCCACGCCCTCGAACCGCAGAACCGCCGGTCCGCGCGGCAGCCGGACGCGACGCGTCTCCGTCACCAATGCAAAGCCACCGAGATACTGGAGGGTCATCGCCCCGCGGCCATAAGGTGCCCGGTACACCGTGAGCGAGACGCGGTCCGGCGCGGACGAGGTGACGGTCGTCTGCGCCTCCGCCCTGCCCACCAGCAGCGCGACCGCCAGGAGCAGCAGATGGCGCATCAGTAGCGCGTGTCGAAGGTCGCCGTCACCGTGGTGCTGCCATTGGCCGGCACCGATACCTGCCACGCCAGCGTGCCGGCGGTGCGACGTTCACCCTTCGCGCTGTCCTCGACGACCCGGACGTCGCCCCAGTCGAGCCCGCCCTGGATGAGCTCGACCGTGACCGGACGGGCGCGGGCGTTAGTCAGCTTGTACTGCATCGCCGTGCGCCAGCGGCTGTCACCCTGCCGCGTGCGCGACACGGTGACGGGCTGCACCTTCACGTCGAACGCGTCGCCGGTGGGAAGCGCGATGGTCGACCCTTGCGGGGTATGCTCGATCCGGTTTTCGCCGGTGAACTGCGGCTGCCCGCGTGCATCGCGGACATAGACCCGGACCACCCCCGCCGGCAGCGCATCGCCCAAGCCTGCTGCCCCCGAGTTACTGAACCGCAGCACCGACTGCGCGCTGCGTGGTTCGTCCGAACTGCCGAGCCAGCCATTCTCGAACCGATAGCCCGCGCCCGCCGCCACGCCCTTGGCATCGAGGAAGCTGACCTGCTTGGTCTGCTTGTCGGCGATCGTGGTGCGTTCGGCCAGCGGATAGAGGTAGAAGTCGCCGAGCTGCTCGCGCGCGGCGCTCTCGGTGCCGGGGCGTGTCGTCGTTCGGCGGCGCGGACGCGGCGCATAGCCGCCGCTGCCGTCATCGTCGGCACTGCCGACCTCGCCGGCGACCAGCAGCGTTTTGGCGTTAGCGAACGTCGTCCCGCTGCTATTCTTCAGTGTTACCCAGCCCTGGATATCGACCGTGCCGCTCTTGTCGTCGAACAGCGCGACGTAATCGGCGCTCCAGCCGAGCCCGCGGCTCAGGTAGGACAGCGTCGCCGGA
Source organism: Sphingomonas sp. FUKUSWIS1 (assembly GCF_000733135.1). Classification (NCBI taxonomy): domain Bacteria; kingdom Pseudomonadati; phylum Pseudomonadota; class Alphaproteobacteria; order Sphingomonadales; family Sphingomonadaceae; genus Sphingomonas; species Sphingomonas sp. FUKUSWIS1. The sequence continues at coordinate 44,612 of NZ_JPJC01000235.1, read as the reverse complement.
CGGGTTCCTCCGCGCGTGCTGGCCAGTGTCACCGACAGCGTCGGGCGCGCCCGCAGCGCGTCGGGCACCCGGTCGAACACCGCGCGCACCGGCAGCCCGTCGTCGCGCAGTACCTCGACATGACCGTTCACTTCGATGACCACGCCGCCGTTCACCGCCAGCACTTTCGCGCGATCGCGGGTTTCCGCGCCGGTGGCCGGATTGGTCCGCACCAGCGTGATCGTCTCGCCGACCGCTTTCTCCATCAGGCTCGACGGGCTGAGCAGGTCATAGTCGAAATTCTGCTCGACGATCGCGGCATCGGGCACGGTCAGCGACACCGTTTCCGGTCGGATCGCTGCGCTCACGTCGGGGAAATTCTGTTGAACCCGCCCGCTCGCCAGGTTCAGCGGACGGATGTCCTGCACCAAGGCGACGTCGTTGGTGTAGATGGTGACCGACACGTCGCCTTGCGCCGTTCCGGCGGTCGAGGAATCAGCAGGGGGCGGCAATTGCTGAGCGGCTGCCGAAATCGACCCGAGCAGCATCACCAAACCACACGCTCTCGAGATGCTTTTGCGCACGCCACTCTCCCCCGGTCCTTGCTATAATGGCGAGACCGCATCAGAAGGGCAACGCGACATTGTGGGTCTGATTTTCTGACCCAAACAACGGCGCTTGTTCGCTCTGATCGGTGCGATGCGCCATTAAGGTTATGATACGTTGATCATAGCCAAAATGACGGTGTCCGCGAGAGCGACGGCGGAGAGCAAGTCCGTCGGTTACTGGTCGTAGCGGGTGCCGATACGCCGCCAATCCTTGGAGCGCCCGAACAAGATATTGATCCGGTAGACGCCGAGCTCGGCGACGCCTTCCCACCGAATCTGCAAAGACCCAATTGTGGACGTTCGCGCGCCCTTTCCCGCTTCCCAACTTCGGACGCTGGTTCATTTTTGCGAATGACCGATTTCGAAGCCTCGCTATCAGCTCGCGAATGTCTTGATGGGGAAGGTGAGCATACATTGGTTTAGTCGACGGACGCGACTTCCCAGGCCGCGTCGATGCAATCTCGTTCGGCAACGAAGCCGGGTTCAAAGGTGGGCATATCTCCCAACCCCAGCCTATTCAGGTCAAGGTGCTCCAAGCAGACAAGAACACAGTCTACGCTAGGCGGCGTAGACGAATTTGAGCAGGTAGCGGGTGGCAGCGATCTGGATCATGCTGAGGGAGCTTTCGGCGAGTTGGTCGTATTGGGTGGCGACCGCGCGATTGATCTTGAGATGACCAAACATGCGCTCGATACGATTGCGCTCCTTGTAGAGGGTGCGGTCATGGATGATTGGCTTCTTACGGTTGGATCGTCTTGGGATGACGGCGTCGATCCCGCGGCCACGTAGATCGTCACGGATGGCGTCGGCGTCGTACCCCTGGTCACCCAGCAGCGCCGGCTCAACCTCGGGCAGTACAATCAGCGTGTCGTACGCCTTGCAGTCGGCGGCTTGCCCACATGTCAGATGGAAGGCGAGCGGTCGCCCACAAGCATCGGCGATGCAGTGAACCTTACAGCCGAACCCGCCCCGCGAGCGGCCAAAAGCCTGTCGATGAGTCCCCCTTTACCCCCGCTGCCGAGACGTGGGCAAGGATGGTGGTACTGTCGATGCTGTAGTGGCCGGTGACGCAGCGGCGGAAGGGCGGCCTCATGCCAGCCCTCGATCACCCGCATGTCGACGAAGCCGTCACTCTCGGCGGCGGTCAGCACCGCGGTCGACAAATGACCGAGCAGCGTCCGCCGCGTGCCGAACCCGGCTTCGACGAAATACGACACGTGTGCGCCGGGCAGTGCTCGGTCGTCTGCACCGGTTGGCGTGGCCTCGGCGAAGACCGCACTCTCGACGCGCATGATCCGGTGCTCGTCCATCGCCGGCCCCATCCGCAAGAAATCGAACGGATGGTCCGCAACGGGCAGGCCGGCCACCCCCAAGACTTCTTCGCCATCGACGAAAAACTGCTCCCAGCCGCCCGGCGCTACGATCCCGAAGAACTGCGTGCGCGGCGCCACGCTCTGGTAGCTGTGCGTGTCGCCCGGTTCACATAGGCAAAATCGCTGGGGGTGAGCACATGCGCGGTGTCGCCGGACCACACTTGCAGCTTGCCGCGCGTGACGAACCAGGTGTCGTGCTCGCGCTCGTGCCAGTCCATTGAAATCGGGCCCCGATCGAGCAGCGCGTCGCACACCACCGCGCCGAAACCGCCCGCGGCCTGCTCGACGCCGGCGAGCGTGCGGATGACCTGGCCTGCGACCAGATGCGCGAGCCCCTCGCTCGCGCTGAGACCATAGGGGCCGGCGCTGGGACGAGTCGTGATCGAGCGTCATGACTTTCTCCTAAAAGGCGTCAAGCGAACGGCCTGGCGAGTTGCGCCGCCTTGCACTGCGAGGTCTTGGGCGGCGCGATACCCCATTGGTCGCTGCGGCCGGGCGCATAGGTTCAGTCGCCCGCCGCGCCGACGCGCCGACGCGCCGACGCGGCAATCGTCGTCGACCTAGAGCACTTCGGCGGTGTATTCGATCACGAACCCGAAAACGGGTCGACGAAATAGGTGAACAGGTTGTCGCCCGGTCCGTGCCCCCCCCCGGCCCCCAGCCGATCGGGAACCGGTGGTCGACCATACGCCCGGCGGCACGCATCACGCTCTCCAAGGTCGGCATCTGGAAGGCGATATGGTTCAGCGTGCTGACGGCTGCGTCGGCGATCGCGATCCAGTGATAATCGTCGTTGGTGCGCACGAACGCCATCATCTTGGAACGATCGGTCAGCACGAGCCCCAGCGCATCTGTGAAGAACCGCGCGTCATATACCCGGACGGCCAACGTCAAGGAAGTTGGCGGCTATTCAATCCCAACGGCCGCGCGGTTGCATAGGCGCGGACGAACCAGCGATCTTTGCCGGTCCACGTTGGGGTGTATGCCGGACGACGGTGAAGGCAGCGCCAGTTGTCAATCACCACCAAATCGCCCGATTGAACGGGCAAAACTAATGGAACGTCCGGCAAGTTCAGCACCGTCTCGAAGTCGTGAAGGGCATCGGCAGCGCGCGTTGTCAGGCCTAGGCAATGCCCCTTGTTGTAGCGCGAGATCAAATTCCCCTTTTCGTCCTGATCAAGTATCGGTAGCGATGTGAACGTACGGTTTTGCTCGACAGAATCAGGCGTCGTGACGGCAAAATCCGGACGCTTCAGTATCGCGAGGCTGCGAGGCGAAAGCCGCTCCGTGACCGCGTTCACCAACGCTACCGTCATCGGAACTGTCGGGTCGGCCTTAATTACCCCGAAAATCAGCCAGCGCGGCGGCGGCGTCAGCAACGTGGGATCATTATCTTGGAACGGTCGGTATGCACCGTCCATGTGCCATGGCAGGTCCGCACTCCAGCCATGCGAACTAACGGCGCGCTCAGCAGCTGGGACGGCGACAACATGGCGCACGATCCGTCCGTCGTTTTCGTCAAGGAAAGCGCAGGCGCTTGCCCTCATGAGGCCAATGACACCGAATACCTTGAACAGGGTTGCCGCAAACGTCGCTGGCGGTGCGTAGCCGGAATAGGGCGCCGGACCGGGTGCCAAATCTGGAGAGAGCCCGCGCAGCCAGACGACGGCCGCCGTGTCGATGCTGTGTTCAAGCTGAAGACCTTCAGCGCGAAGCAATTGTCGCAGATACCAAGCGCCTTGCCGCTCCCACCATTTTGGATCTTTTTCAGGATCCGGCATGCGGAGCCTGTTTTCATCTATCGAACGCACCCATCGCCGGCTTCTCTGAACCACTAAATCACTTACCTGTAGTGCGGCGACCGAGGTATTTACCTCGTTGGGTGCGATCGCACTTCGATTAATCGAATACAATTGAGCAGCCGAATTAATGTCCGATAGCGGAGAGCCGGGTTCGGTGCTGCGATCGTGCATGATCCACTACCTTAGATTGCTGACTGTTCGTCAAGGATTCGGCGCAGCCGTGCCATTCCCTCCGAAAATTCCTCCGGATCAAGACCCTGGAATGGTAATCGAAGGAACGTCTTCCCACCCCGGATCTCGTCCCACGGCATGAACGCGCTGCCTCGTGCGAGGATTAGGCCCGCATGGCGTGCGGCTTCCAGCACGGCGGTCTCGCTGGCCGTTGTGGAAAGGTTGAGGCTCAGGAAATACCCGCCCTGTGGCTCGGCGAGCAACTCGCCGCCGAACAGTTGCTTGGCAACCGCGACAGCGGCCTGGCAACGTGGCCCTAACAATTGCACCGCGTGAACAATGTTGCGTTCAACCAATCCTTCAGCCATCGCGGCGGCGGCGACGGCCTGGCACAGGGGGGACGGCGAGAGATAAATGTTCTCCGCACACCGCGCTAGTGCGCCTGCCAGATCCGCTCCGCAAACAGCGTAGCCGATACGTAAACCCGGTGACAGCGTCTTGCTAAATGAGCCGAGCGTGATCACTTGATCCGGCGCCAACCGCCGAAGCAATGGTAGCGCTTGCCCGCGATACCGTAGCTCGCGATAGGGTATGTCCTCGACGATCGTGAGACCATGGGTTTGCGCTACACGCGCAAGATGATGCCGACGCTCCATGCTTAGCGTCGCCCCGGAAGGATTCTGGAAGTCGGGGATGAGATACAGCACGGCCCCAGGGTGGCGGGACACCAATGACTCGACCCGATCGACATTTATACCATTACTGTCAATCGGGACGGGATGGATATCCGCGCCCCGCCGCGTGAAGATGCCGATAGCGCGATCATAGGTCGGTGCTTCGACCAGCACCGGACGAGGCCCCTTGTCTAGCAGGGTCGCCGCAATTAAATCAAGTACTTGCAGCGATCCGCTGCCGATGAAAATCTCATCGGCGTCGATCTCGCCAAGCCGGTCCGCGATCTGGCGGCGCAACAGTGGGTCACCCAGATACCCACCAATTGGCGCATACTGAAAGAGCTCAGCGCGTTCCGAGACCAAGCGGGCAGTGATGGCGCTCAACGCCGCCGTGGGAATTGCCCCGATCGGAGGTATGCCGCGGTTCATATCTATTATCTGTCGGGTGCGTTCAAGCATGGCTGAGCATGTCCGCCGCCGGGGAGGAAACAAGACCGTCCCAAGCCGCCATTGCCAGCGGAAAGGCGGATCCGGCGACGCACCCTGGGGCGATCTCGCTGACGCTACCCAGGCCCAACTGAAGCAGCGAATCCCGAAATTCGTCTGCCAGTATCTGTAGACACGTCGCGACCCCATCCTCGCCGTAAGCAGCCAGACCCCAAAGATAGGGACGGCCCACGCATACGGCGCTCGCCCCAAGCGCGAGGGCACGGACGATGTCGATCCCGGACCGGATGCCGCCATCGAACAGGATAGGCACGCGCCGGTCGACCGCCTGCGCGATCGTCTTGAGGGCCAGCACCGCCGGCAGCGCGCCATCCAATTGGCGACCGCCATGATTGGACACTATTAAGCCGTCGGCGCCCTCGTCCAGCGCACGCAGCGCGTCGACCGGACGAAGGAGACCTTTCACCAGCAGCGGCAGACGAGTGCGCGCGCGGATCCAGTTCAGCTCCGCCCAGCTAAGCGGCATCCGGTCGAGTCGCGCACCGCCAGGAACCGCGCCGTCAAACAAGCCCAGCGCGCGAAGCGTCCCAAAATCGAGGGTGGCTGGAACCGTAAATCCCGCGCGCTGGGCCGCGATGCGTCGAGCGCCGTGATCAGCATCGACCGTAACGACGATCGCCCGTGCACCCGATTCGGCCGCATAATCCAAAGTCCGACCGATATCGTTGCGCGAGCGGTAACAATAGAGCTGGAACCAGCAGTCGCTGCTGCCTGCGCGCACTATCTCATCGAACGGATAATGGCTGTCGGTACTGATGATCGTGGTAGTGGACGAGGACGAAGCCCCTCGCGCCGTCGCCAATTCCGCCTCCGGGTGGAGCAAGCGTTGGGGACTGGTGGGAGCAAGCAGGATTGGGGTCGGCAGCACACGGTTGAACAGCCGAATTGACAGATCGGGCGGTTGCGCCGCGCTGGTCAATACAGCGGGGCTGAGGAATAGACAATCGAGTGCCCGGCGGTTCCAGGCGATCGTGGTTCCGGCGCCGGCCCCCCCTGCGACATAGGCCCATGTCCCTGGATCGAGGATCGACTGCGCATCGCGTTCCAGATCCTCAATACAAAGGACTATGTTCAGGCGCATAGCCTTTGTCCCTCATCGATCGTAGCGTTGGGCCCCTGATCATGAGCAAAGCGAAGCTCCAGGATGTCGGATCTGCCCGCGCAGTAGCGTATCAGGCGTTCGAGGCCGAAGCCCAGGCCGCCGGTTTGCAGCGCAGTCCGATCTTTCCAAGCCGCATACTGATCGTGGACCACAGGGCCGAGATTGCGGGCCTGTTGTCGGATATCGTCCCCTGAATGGGGGCGAAGCCCGCCGGTCGCGACCTCGCCGTAGCCGCCCGGCAGCACCAAATCATAGGTCGCGAAAGTGCCTGATCCGTTACGTCGATACAGTGAGTCCCGAACCCCTTCGGGATAATCGGTCAGCCAAAACGGCGCATCGAACTCGTGCGAAAGGGCATTTTCCTCGGCGTGGGTGAGATCGCCCACAGCATGGGGGTTGACGCTGCCGCCGGCGCCACGAACGCGGTCTCGCGCGTCGGAGAAGGGAAGCCGGACGAAAGGGCGGCGGCCTAAAGCGGCGATGCGGCCGATTGCATCCTTGTCCATTGTCAGCTCCTGCGACGGGCGGGTCAGTATTGTTTCCGCCATTGTCGCAAGAACACGCTCGATCGTGGTGAGTACGTCATCCACGCTCTCGGTTCGCCATTCGATCTCGACCTGAAAAAAGGTATACAGGTGCCGGCCGCTTTCATGTTCACCGTCCATCAGCAACCGGAGGCACGGCGCAACGCAATAGACCCGCTCGGCAAATTCGAGTGCCAGTTGCTTTTCGACGCAGTGGCTTACTGGCAGATAGTAATAATCGGCACCGATTGCCGAAACGGTTGGGCGGCCTTGATCATCGGCAATGGAACGAACGGTAGGCAGAGCGCGATCGCCTAGCACGGCAAGGCTGTGGCGTGCGCCCGGTTCAAACCGCTTGGATAGGATCGCTGGCAAGATCTCGGCGAAGCCCGCGTCATGGAGTGCACCACGGAGGGCGTTGAGGACCTGGCCGGTCCAAGCATAGGCTTGGTTGGGAGCAAGGGTCATTCTCAGTCTCCTTCAATAAACGGTTGAGAGCCCGGCTACCGCCGATGCGCGCGTGTCTATCGCTAGCCGGTCGAAGCCTTCGGTAAGCGTCCGCGACAAATCGTGTCGCAAAGGGTCTCCCGGTCCGAGATGCCCGTTGGCGGCGAAAACTATGCTGCGCATATGACGCACGATATAGCTCGGCTCGAGATCTACGAGCGCGCGGCGCACTGCATTCGGCATGGCGTCGAGCGCGAGCAGCAGGTCCGACATGTCCGCGTCATGGCCCCCGGCAGCGCGCGGATCCTCGCAGTAGGGTTTTATCCGCACAAGCGCGGTTAGCGCGACATAGGCCGCCGTACCCGAAGCGAGCTTGGCCGCGTCGAGCTTGAGCCGTGATTCCCGCGGGCACAGCAACATGAGGAACGACGTAAGTGCGAGGCCGTACGCATTGTTGCCACCCAGCCGATCAAGCTCGTAAAGCAGGTCGCGGAATTGAAGCATTCCGCCATGGCGAGCCCGAAGCGATCCCCGCGGCAGGTCTACCCCTGCGATGGCGATAACAGTTTCGGTCCACATGCCAACCGCGTCCTGCAGCTGCAGTGTCACCTTACTGTGCGCGGAAAAGGCATTGGAGGTATCGACCACGGTCTCTGTGCTCGTCACGGTGCAACCGCCCGCGCGGAGCAGCGCGGCGATCGCCTTGGCCGTACAGACCTGGCGGAGCACATCGAGCGGCCCGCTTGACACGGCGTTCATGTCAGCGTGCATCAAGGTCGCACGTCGCCAGGGCAGCACCGGTTCAGGCCTGTCGCCGACCCGAGCCCAGTCGCGCATCACATCCGATGAAAGGCGCAAATAGAGGCTTGGCGGCACCGCAATGACGGCCCGTATCCAGGGCAGCGGCGCGAGTTGTCGCGCCGCCCAGCCGGCGTCCATCGTACCATTCTGGGCGAGCCGCACCCTTACCGCGCGCTGGCCATATGGCGAGCGTTCGGCCACGCCGATGTCTTCCGCAACGACTCCGGCGGCGATCAGTTCTTGCCTGAGCCGCGCGACGATGGGACCGTCGCAAGGTCCTACGGCGTCGATCGCGCAGAGGCGCGCTGCCCGAGTCATGGTCGAAACCGCGTCGGACTGCGATAGACGAAGCTGGTCTCACCGATAGAGGACTGCCCCAGCAACACCATTAGTAGCCGATTTATGCCGAGCCCGAATCCGCCATGTGTTGGGCAACCATGCTGGAACATGGGGAAATAAAAGGGATTGAGATAGCGTTCCAGCAGCGCTGCTTCGATCCCGGCTTGGCGAGTCTGCTCTACGAGCGGCTCGTAGCGATGCTCTCTCTGGCATCCCGAACTGACCTCCAGACCGCGCCACAATAGGTCGAAGCTGCGCCCTTCAAGCGCTTTTTCGGCGGTTCGCATGGTGTAAAAGGAACGTTCTGATTGCGGAAAATCGGTAACGAACACAAAGCTCTGTCCATAAAGTTCCTGGTAATATTTGCAGAGCGCCTGTTCGGCGCGCTGGGTCATCCTCCTCTGACCGCCCGGTTGCGCTTCGCCCACAATGCCGAGCGCGTCAGCATAGCTGATGCGTGGGATCGGTGCGGATGGAGGCTGGACCTTAACTCCGAATGCACGCTCGATGGCGGCGCCATGGATCTGCTCAACTGCCACTAGGGCGTGGCGCAGGAGGTCCTCTTCGAGATCCATCAGCTCGTGGTGCGACTCGATCCATGACATCTCGACGTCCAGGCTGGTGAATTCGGTGGCATGGCGGTGTGTTTCCACCTCTTCCGCCCGAAACGACGGGCCGACTTCGAACACTCGGTCAAACCCAGCTGCCATGGCGAGCTGGACATAAAATTGCGGTGATTGCACCAAACACGCAGATTCGCCGAAATAGGGTAGGTGGAATACCGCAGCGCCGGATTCGCTACCGCCGGCGGTAATCTTTGGGGTCTGGATTTCCAGGAATCCGCCTTCCACCAGAAATTTGCGGGCGGCAGCCAAAAATGTTGTCGCCACGTCGAAAATGAGCAGGCGCTCGGGCACCCGAAGATCGAGGTGGCGTCGGTCGAACCGGTCGTTGGTGTCGCTGCCCGCGGGCGATATTTCCGCCCGGGCGACGACTTCGATCGTCTCGGCGTGGATCTCTTGACCGCCATATCGGCCTGCCGGGTTTGCCACCAAACGCCCCGTCACCTGCACCGCACTTTCGAGGGGCACGTCGAGCCGGTCGGCGCCCCGTCGGACGATCTGCACCGTTCCGCTCCGATCCCTGACGCTCCAGAAATCGATGTCGCGCCCGCGCCGGGCGGACGAAATCCAGCCGCAGACCTTTACCTGCTGGCCGGTAAACTTCGACAAGTCGCCAATCAAGGATCGCAAGGGACGGGCTGTCACGGCTTCGGGTGTAAACGGGAGATTCATCGCGCCGCTTTCCCTGCAATTGATCGGACGCCGCCGCCGCGAAGCGGAGGGGCCGCGATGCGCGATGGCGCGCCCAGCGGGACTCGAACCCGCACCTTACGGTTTACAAGACCGTTGCTCTTCAGACCGGTTGTCAGGACCTTGTGGTGAACACCCCCCCGCAGCGCCGCGCCAAACCTGGTGCTGACGAACGCTCGTCTGTGGCCCGTCGACCGGCCCCCGTTCCCAGGAACCAGCCAGACTGACCAAGTTCGGCAAATGCGTTGAAGTACTCGGTGATCCATTCGGGTGGCCCTTTTTCCAATTGAGCTATGGGCGCTTAAACATCGGTGTCTCAAAACGTTGGTATTGGACGGGGCATGACGCGGCGCAGGCCATGCCACCGTGCTTTGCTCGGAGCGGCGGCACGGCGCCCGTTGCGCAGCGCTCGGCCGGATCAATCGGCGGCTCTCGATCGATCAGCCGACCCTCGACATCATCAGGCTACTCTGGCTGCGGCTGTGACCGCACTCGATGTCAGCGCCTCGGCTACCCGGGTGGGCAGGATTCCGGCCAGTGTTTTTGACACTGTCTCGGAAAGTGTGGCGCCGAGCTCGGAGAGCTGCAGCATTGTCGCCAGTGCCTTTGACAGGCTCTGTGTCAGTGCCTGTGTGATGCCCGCTGTCGCCGACTGTGTGACGTCAGCTGTAATCGCCGATGTAACGGCCGCTGTCTGAAGCGACTGTGTAAGAGCGCTTGTGACGCTTCTTGTCGCCGCCGCTGTAACTTCCGCTGTCATCGACTCTGTAATCGCTTGTGTCAGCGATTTCTGGCTCAAGGCCTTGAGTATGTGATCATCCATTTTCTTCACCTCCTTTCCTGATAGATTTGCCGACAGATGTGCACCACGCGACGCACGGCCGACGTCGTCTACTATTTCAAGGATCGATGATGGGCACATGAGCCAAATGGATGGTGTCGATAAAAATACGGTAGGTGCATTATGGCTTGCGATTATAGTCCTTTGGCATGGACAATAATGCACATAGATTCGTTATATGAATGATTAGATCAATGACGTATATTATTGTATAGGCTGAGCCTTAGAGACATTTTTCGTTTCAAAAAATTAATGCGGTGATTGACTAGACGGAACGAAATGGCGGGGGATGCAATATGGGCGGACAGTTTGTTTCGCGGGTCATGGTCCTGGGACTCGCGCGGCTTCACCGCGAGGTGCTAGCACAGTGCCTCGCTGCCCATCCCGAGTTCGAGATTGTCGATGCGCGAGACGGATGGAACGATGCACCACTTGATCGCATCCCGGCAGTTGATGTCGTGGTGGTGGATACACCATCGCTCGCCGAGTCCGCGGTGCCACCCTGCCTTCGTCAATATGATGGCACAGCCCGGATTATCGCGATTGCCGGATGTGACGACTTTCTCGGCGCGGGTTGGATGCAGGCCGGACTGGTTGGCCTGATTCCAACCGACGCGTCAAAAGAAGATCTGGTCGACGCAGTGCGAAAGGCTTGCGCTGGAGAATTCGTCTACACGCCTGTAGTTGCCGCAAAGCTCCTTAGTCGACTCGCCTGCCTGTCCCACAATTTTAGAGAAGCTGACAGTGTCTCCCGACTTACATTTCGCGAGAGCGAGATATTGGAACATTTAGAGAGAGGCCTTTCCAATAAGGAAATCGCCAGAAATCTGACTATCGAAACTGCAACGGTCAAAAATCACGTTCACAGCATTCTCAGCAAGCTCAATGTGAAGCGCCGTAGCGAAATTCCGCAGCTATTGCGTGATTTAGAAAATTCTGATGGCCCTCTATATAATAGTCGAATTTTTGCGCAACGTAATAAGTCAGGTGCTACCAATGTTCATCGAAGATACTTCGGTCACTGACCCGTCCAGTTATTCCGTCAGGCTCAGTCTTTTTCGATAGGCAATAAATATCATGCCCTCATAAAAATATGACAAATATTTCATAATCTTCAGATACCTTATAACGCATTCAGCCGCTACCGCTTTAAATATCGAACCTCAGTAGTTTTCGGAATACAAACTTTATTTTTTATCATAAATATGTTATGCATCACTTTGATAGTTTTAATTCTTATAATCAATCTTTTGTCATCATCCATGCCCAAATTGAAGCATCAAGAATCTGATTGTTCACTCAGGATATTGCCTGCACTGTTTTTGCTAGATCACTTTTCTCCGGGCCGCCATGCCATCTAGCTTCCGACGAAGGTCATAATCTTCGTTCATCCAACAATAGCGCAGATTATCTCTAAGCATCCGCGGCCAAGCGATATCCGCTGCGGCAAAGCCGCCTGTCCACTGACGGTTTGACCTCAGGCAATCGACCATGGCATTCGTTCCAGTGCCCAGCACGTCTGCTCTCGTCGAAAGCCATCTTTGGCGGAGCCTGTAAGGAACGACTGCTTGGCCCCACTTCTCGCCGTTCAGCAAGAACGGCCCTCGTCTGAGGCGATTGGTCAGAGCGGGTGAATGAACGTTCGCAACAGGCGCAACAGGGAATCGGACAGGCCGCCCTCAACCTTCACAACTGCGTCTTCAGGAATATGAACCTAGCTGATCGAACGACGCTCCTCGTGTGGGGGCGGAGGGAGATCGGCCTCAAGCTCCGGAGCTTGAGCCATCAACATCCTGAAACGTTGCCGATATATCGCCCGCCGCACAACTCTAGACCGTGCGGGCAGCGTGGCTGAAGCAGATCGACAAGGTTGTCGTACCACGCGAGCTCACTCGCCCCCGCCACGCCATCGCTAAGATACGGGCAATCGACGAACAGCGGCGCATTGTTACAGAGTCGAACCCGGCTAGCTCAGCTCGGTGCCCTTGAAACCAGGTTCCGCTCGAAACTAGGCAATTGAAGACCCAAATACCGACATTCGTGAGCCGTTTTTCACTTCCAAGGTTCGGTCATTCGTTCATTTTCAAAACGCACGCGAAGTATATGTATCGCGGCATAGATGCACGATTTTAATTACTTTGCCCGGCGTGGCCGCTGCTAATAGGGCGACTCGAGGCCGCTCAAGATCATTTCTGCGAAAACCTTACCGATCTCGTCGGCGGATGCGCCACGATCCGGCTTGTACCAGCGGTGCGACCAGTTGAGCATGCCAAGGATCCCGTAGGCAACAATCCGCGGCACGCCGACCCGGCGAAAGCTCTTGTCGGCATAGCCCTGCTCGACGATGTCGATCACCGATTGTTCGATGTTGCGATTGAGCTGCCGCATATGCTCGGACCAGGTTGATCGCGTGTCGCTGACGTGCGTCAGATCCTCACGAATGTAGATATACAGCAGCGGATAATTGGAGCCGTAGGAGTTCATCAGCGCGGTGATCAGTTCGCGCAACTTGCGGGCCGGACTGATCGGACTGTCGGCGATGCGGCGCGCCAGTTCCGCATTGCTTTCCAGGACCGTGCGGACGATCTCGTCGAACATCTGCTCTTTTGACGAGAAGTAATAATAGAGCGTGGCGCGATCGACGCCGAGTTCGGCCGCGACCGCGCTGACGCTCGCCGCGCTGTAGCCGAGCCGGTGGAAGACGCGGACCGCCGCCTCAGAGATTTCCTGGCGGCGGTTCTGATAGGATTCGCGGGGCTCCTTCCCTGCGGCAGATCGTCGCTTGCCGATCAACGATGGTTGTTTTGCCACTCTGATGCCCTTCGATGCGAGATCCCGCACTAAGGGCTCGGGTCGCGCTTGGCGAGGGCGCGCAACCTCAGCCCCTCGGTGCGCCTGCGACGTAAAGCACCTGCCCGGTCACGAAGCCGGACCGTTCGTCGGCAAAGAACGCGACTGCCTGCGCAATATCATCGGGCAAGCCGGGGCGCCCGACATGGATCCCGCGCATCATCTCGGTCACCATATCCTCGAACGGCATGTTCATGCGCGCCGCGACCGCACGCGTCATGTCGGTGACGACGAACCCCGGCGCAACCGCGTTGGTCGTGATGCCATGACGGCCCAGTTCGATCGCCAGCGTCCGCGTGATGCCCTGAACACCCGCCTTGGCAGCAGCATAATTCGCCTCACCGATCACGCCGAGCGCGGCGATGCTCGACAGGTTGACGATCCGGCCCCATCGCGCGGCGCGCATATGCGGCTGCACCGCCCGACACATCAGGAAGACCGAGCGGAGGTTTACCGCCATCACGACCTCCCAATCATCCAGCGTCATCTTCGCCAGCGTCCGATCGCGGAGGATGCCGGCATTGTTGACCAGGACAGTGGGCGCCCCGAGGTCCTCGGCGACGCGCGCGACCCCGGCGACGACCGCGTCCTCGTTCGATACGTCGACGGCGACCGCCAGCGCGCGGCGTCCGGTCGTCTCGATCCGGCCGACCGTCTCGGCGCAGGCGTCGGCATCCAGATCGAACACGGCGACGTCGTGGCCATCCGCCGCAAGCCGCGTGGCGATCGCCGCGCCAATGCCGCGCGCGCCCCCGGTGACGATTGCGATCTTGCGGTCGGGGGGGGTGAAGATCGTCGTCATGGCAACTCCAGGATTTGCAGGGCCTGTTCGGTCAGCAGGAATTTGCGCGCCCGGCCGGACGCCGTGGTCGGGATCGCCGCCGCATCGACGAGCAGGATATGCCGCGGTACCTTGTACCGTGCGAGACGCGCGGCAATCAGCGTCTGGAGCGCGGATCGGTCGAGCGTCGCGCCCGGCCGCGCGACGACGAACGCGACGCCCACTTCGCCCATCCGCTCGTCGGGGATCGGCACGACATGCGCCTGCACCACATCGGCATGCGTGGTCAGGAGATCCTCGATCTCGGTCGGCAGCACCTGTTCGCCGCCGCAGCGGTACGATTCCTTGGTCCGGCCCAGCAGCGTGATATAGCCGTTATCGTCGATCCGGCCCAGATCGCCGGTGCGCAACCAGCCCTCGGCATCGAACGCCGCCGCGGTCGCCTCGGGCTTGTTGTAATAGCCCTGCGTCACGCCGTAGCCGCTGGCGACGAGTTCGCCGGTCTCGCCATCGTCCAGGACCGCGCCCGTGCCGGGATCGACGACGCGGTAGGTGACGAGCCGCCCGCCCTGCTGCGGATCGCCGGCGACGCCGACGTCGCGCTGGCGGCCATTCGTCGTCAGCAACCGCTCGACCGGATCGTCGGGACGCGTGACCGTGGTCGATGCGGTCGTCTCGGTCATGCCGTAGCCGGTGGTGATCTCGTCCACCCCCAGCCCCTCGCGGAGACCCTGCCACAGGCGCTCGGGCGCGCGTCCGCCCGATGCCAGCACCGCATGCCAGCGCGACAGGTCGTACGTCCCTTCCCCCGCGGCATCGAGGACCGCGAGCGACATCGCCGGAATCAACAGGGCATCGGTCGCATGATGCCGTGCAATCGCCGCCAGCGTCGCGATCGCATCGAACCGCAACTGCGGCACGATCGCGCCACCGACGAACGGCACCGCCAGCAATCCTTCGACATAGCCGAACACATGATACATCGGCAGCGAGAACAGGATCCGGCGACCATCCTCGAACGCCCGCGCATAGGCGCTGCCATAAGCAGTACGCATCAGCATGTCGTGCGTCAGCAGCACGCCTTTCGGCGGCCCGGTCGTGCCCGACGTGTAGATGATGTCGCAAACGGCGTGTGGATCGACCGTGATCTCCGCGCAGCCACCGCCGGCTTCGAGCGAATACAGCATTCGTGCAGCGCCACGGTCCGGCGCCTCGCCGGTCGGCAGCACCGCGACATGCCGCAGGTTCGGCAAGCCTTCCCCGCCTCCCGAATCTTCCCACCCCGGCGCGATCTGGTCGAGCATGTCGAGATAATCGACCCCGCGAAACCGATCCATCGTGACGAGCAGCACCGAGTCCGACTGATCGAGCAGATAGCGGAGTTCGTCGCAGCGATTAAGGATGTTGATCGGCACGCAGACCGCGCCGATCCGCGATACCGCATATCTGATCGCAACGAATTCGGGATAGTTCGCGAGCACCAGTGCGACCTTCTCGCCGGGTGCCACGCCGAGCGCGACCAGCCCGGCCGCCAGCCGCTTCGACCAGGCGGCGATCTCGGCATAGCTCCAGCTGCGGTCGTCGGTGATCACGAACGGTCGATCCGGCGTCGCGCGAACCGTATCGTCGAGCACCGCGTGCAACGTCCGGGGCTCCCAGACGGGCATCGCGGCCCGCAACGCCTGCTGCCGATCGGCGACCGATCCCATCATCTCCTGCACACCTCGCCATTGCCGGTCCGGTACGGCGCGACGCCATCCGGCCGGAGGTCAATCCTTGGTCGACCAGGGCCGACGACGGCAATCTAATCCGGCGAAAACGGGATCGTCAATGTAGTCGTGGAAAATCGCGTGGATGTGAACGCGGGATACGCTGTTGCTACGTCGCAACGATCTTCCACACAACCGTTGACTGGCATGGGAAAATGAGGGATTACCGATGGACAGGAGAGGTCCATGACGACGTTCGTTGACGCATTGGTGGTCGGTGCCGGGTTCGGCGGTTTGCGGACGTTGCATACGCTACGCTCGCAGGGATTCTCGGTCGCCGTTCTCGAAGCGGGCGACGATATCGGCGGGGTCTGGCAGTTCAATCAATATCCCGGCGCGCGCTGCGACGTCGAAAGCTACGACTATTCCTATCGCTTTTCGCCCGAGCTCGAACAGGAATGGCGCTGGAGCGAACGCTACGCGACGCAGCCCGAAATCCTGCGATACATCAACCACGTCGCCGATCGCTTCGACCTGCGCCGCGACATCCAACTCCGCACCCGCATGGAACGCGCGACGTTCGACGAGGCGACCGCCCGCTGGATCGTCGAGGCGAGCGACGGGCGTTGCTGGAATGCCGAAAAGCTGATCCTCGCGGTGGGACAATTGTCGACGCCCAAGGATACGCGCTATCCGGGTCAGGACGATTTTACCGGGCGCGTCATCTCCAGCGCACGCTGGCCGAAGGACAAGGTCGATTTCACGGGCAAGCGTGTCGCGATCATCGGCACCGGATCGTCGGGCGTGCAGATGACGCCGGTAATCGCCAGGGAGGCCGCGCACCTCACGGTCTTCCAGCGCACTGCAAATTACTCGATCCCTGCCGCCAACGCACCGGTCACTGACGCGGAGGACCGTGCGGTGAAGGCGGACTATCCGGCACGCCGCGAGGCGGCGCGCAATTCGCCGAGCGGTCTCGGTTTCGTGCCCGACAACCGCGCGGCGATCGACGTGCCCGAGGCTGAGCGCAACGCGGCGTTCGAGACTGCGTGGAACCGGCTCGGCTTCGGATTCGCGCTGACCTTCAAGGATATCCTGCTCGACCAGCAATCGAACGATACCGCGTCCGCGTTCATCCGCGGCAAGATCGCGGAACAGGTCGACGATCCAGCGCTGCGCGCCAAGCTCACGCCCGGCGACTTCCCGTTCGGAACACGCCGCCCGTCTGTCGACAGCGGGTATTTCACGGCGTTCAACCGGCCCAATGTTTCGCTCGTCGACATCAGCGAAACCCCGATTGAGCGCTTTACCGAGCACGGCATCCGGACCAGAGATGCCGAATATTTGTTCGACATCGTCATCTACGCGACCGGGTTCGACGCATTTACCGGATCGCTGCTGAAGCCGGAGATCGTCGGTCGCGGAGGGTACACATTGCGCGAGAAATGGTCGGCGGGGCCGGTCAGCTTTCTTGGCATCGGCGTACACGGCTTCCCCAACATGTTCGTTATCGTCGGACCGGGCAGTCCCTCGCTGCTGAGCAACGTGTTGCTGTCGACCGAGGAGCAGGTCGACTGGCTGGTGGCCCTGTTCGATCATTGCCGCCGTGCCGGGATCAACGAAATCGAGGCGACCGGGGAGGCCGAACGCGACTGGGTCGCGCATGTAAACAAGCGGGCGCAGGAAACCCTGTATCCGAAGACGCCGTCCTATTATCTGGGCGCCGAAATGCCGGGCAAGCCGCGCGTCTTCATGCCATATTCCGGGGGTGTCCGCGGCTATCGCCGCATCCTGGAGAAGACCGCGGCCAAGGGCTATGAGGGGCTGACGCTGCGCACGGTCGGCCAGCATGCCGATGCCTGACGACGCGCCCGATCCGGCGTTCGACGCGCTGCTCGGCGACCCGCGCATGGCGTTGCGCCGGCCACCGCCGCATCTGTTCCTCACCGATCTACGCCGCGCCGCGAACGCGTTCCAGGCGCGCACGCCGAGATCCGACGTGGCAGCGGTGGCCGATCACGTCGTGCCCGGGCCGGGCGGACCGATCCCGGTACGACTTTACCGTCCGACGCTAGAGCGAGCCGCCGCAATCCTGTTCTGCCACGGTGGCGGCTTCATCTTCGGCAACCTCGACACGCACGATGCGATGTGCCGGACACTCTCCAATGCGAGCGGCCGGACGGTCGTCGCGGTCGACTATCGGCTGGCACCCGAACACCCCTTCCCCGCTGCACTCGACGACGCGCAGGCGGCACTCGAATGGCTTCGACGAGAGACACGGTCGCTCGACCTTGATCCCGATCGTATCGCCATTGCCGGGGACAGCGCCGGCGGTCACATCGCGCTCGGCCTCGCGCTGCGCTGCCGTGACGAAGGCGTCCCGCTCGATCATATCGGCCTGATCTACCCGCTGCTCGATCCCGCTGGCGACAGCACTTCGGCGGTGGAGTTCGCGCAAGGCTATATGCTGACCGCCTCGTTCCTCGCATGGGCGTGGGACGCGTATCGCGGCGGGGGCGTGGCGGATCCGGCGGTCGATCTGACGCGCGCCGATCTGCACGGCCTGCCGGCGACGACGATCGTCACCGCGCAGTTCGACCCGCTGCGTGACGAGGGCGAAGCGCTCGCCCGGCGATTGAGTAACGCCGAGGTCGACGTCGCGCTGCGTCGGTATCCGGGGATGATCCACGGCTTTGCCGGCCTGCCGCAGCTGACACCTGTCGCCGATGCGGCGATCGCGTTCGTTGCATCCCGGATCGCCCCGTCCCAGGCCAGCGCGCCCCAGCTCAGCGGGGGGTCATCCGGATCGCCCCGTCGAGACGGATAACCTCACCGTTGAGCATCGGGTTGGCGATGATCGACGCGATCAGCTGCGCATATTCCTCCGGGCGTCCGAGCCGTGACGGATGCGGTACCTGGGTGCCGAGCGAATCCTGTGCGGCCTGCGGGAGTCCCATCAGCATCGGCGTCAGGAAGATGCCCGGTGCGATCGTCATCACGCGGATCCGGTGCTGTGCCAGGTCGCGCGCCACGGGCAGCGTCAGACCGACGATGCCGCCCTTTGATGCGGCATAGGCTACCTGCCCGACCTGCCCGTCATACGCCGCGACCGACGCGGTGTTGACGATCACGCCGCGCTCCTCGCCGATCGGTTCCGCCGCCGCCAGGCGTGCGGCGAATTTTGAGATTATGTTGAAGCTGCCGACGAGATTGATCTCGACCGTCTTGCGGAACAGGTCGAGCGGATGCGGCGTCCCGTCCTTGCCGACCGTCTTCACCGCCGGCGCGATGCCTGCGCAATTGACCAGCACGCGCGCGACGCCGTGCGCCTGTTCCGCTTCGGCCAGCGCATGCGCTACGCCTTGATCGTCGGTGACGTCGACGCGCGCGAACCGTCCGCCAATCCTCGCCGCGGTCGCCGCGCCAATATCGGCGTTCAGATCGAAGATCGTCACGCGCGCGCCTGCTTCGGCCAGCATCGCCGCCGTGCCCTCGCCCAATCCCGAGGCGCCACCGGTCACGATCGCGGCAATATCCGTCATTAGCATAATCTTGTCCTCACGCCTTCAGGATGACCGAGCCGCCGTTCGCGCCGAGCCCCAGCACCGCGGACATGCCGATGCGCGCACCGGGAACCTGATGCCCTTCGGCCTGTCCGCGCAGCTGCCATGTCAGTTCGCAGATCTGCAGCACGGCCTGCGCGGTGGTCGCCTCGCCGAACGACAGGAATCCGCCGCTTGGGTTGATCGGCAATGTTCCACCGATATCCAGCTCGCCGCGTTCGAGCATCCAGTCGCCCTTCCCCGCCTCGTAAAATCCGAACTGCTCGGGCCAGGCGAGGATATGCCATGCGGTATTGTCCGCCATTTCGAGCACGTTGACGTCTTCGGGCCCGATCCCCGCCATCGCGCAGGCCCGCGCGACCGCGTTGCCGACCTCGCTGGTATGTGTGACGCCCGCGCGCACGCTCGAGGCGATCGTCGGAATCCGGCGGCCGGGATCGCCGAAACTGCCCGTTGCGATCGCGCAGCCCGCGACCGCCACGGCCGGGCGTCCGGTCCGCTTCATCCACGCCTCGCTGCCCAGGATAATGGCCGCCGCACCGTCGCTGACCGGGCAAATCTGGAGCAGGTGAAGCGGATCGGCGACCATCGGCGATGCGAGCACTTCGTCGACCGTCGTTTCCTTGCGGAACCGGGCCAGGCGGTTCCCCGCGGCGTTGCGGCGCATCAGCACCGCGGCACGCGCAAGCGTTTCCTTGCTGGTGCCGAGTTCGTGCATCCGCCGCTGTGCCTCGATCGCCCAATAGGCGGGGTTGGTCGCGCCCATCGCAACCCAGCGGAGGTAATCGCTGTCGCTGATATCGTCCTGGCTGCCGGGCGGGCGCGGGATGAACCCCTTGGGCATCCGCTCGGCGCCGACCACGCACACCACCTCGTGCTCGCCGCTGGCGATCATTGCGTGCGCGGTGTGGAACGCGATCGCCCCGGCCGCGCAGGCGCCGCCGACGTTGACACACGGGATGCCCTGTTCGGCCACCGCCTGAACGATCTCGTTGGCATGCAGCCCCCAGCCCATGCCGCCCTCGAACCGCGAACTCGCCGCGACGAGTCCCTGAACGTCGGGCCAGCCAAGCCTCGCA
Organism: Sphingomonas sp. FUKUSWIS1; assembly: GCF_000733135.1. Lineage (NCBI taxonomy): Bacteria > Pseudomonadati > Pseudomonadota > Alphaproteobacteria > Sphingomonadales > Sphingomonadaceae > Sphingomonas > Sphingomonas sp. FUKUSWIS1. The sequence continues at coordinate 24,149 of NZ_JPJC01000235.1, read as the reverse complement.
TCGGCGAGCGCGAGGTCGATCGCCTCCAGCGCGAGTTGCAATTGTGGCTTGTCCGGCCACTTGCCCCACGGATGCGCACCGGCCCCAAGCACATAGACGGGCTGAGTCATGGTTCGATCTCCGGCGCGAACTTGTAGGTCAGCACGAGGCCCCGCTCCGCGTCCGCGTAGAGCGGCTCGGCGACCAGCCGGACAGGCCTGCCGATCGCGATCCCGTCGAGCGCAAAGCCCGAAAGCATGCCCATCACCTCGAGCCCGTCGCCGAGGTCGACCAGCCCGATCGCGTAGGGCTGCCAATCGTCGATCCGGAACAGCGACGGCGGCTGATACCGCTGCACGGTATAGCTGACGAGGATACCGCGGGTTGGCAGCACCGCGCGTTCGATCGTCTTTTCCCGACAGTCGGGGTTCCGACAGCTCGGCGCCTGCGGGAAATACACCGTGTCGCACGCGGTACACCGCGTACCGATCAACCGCGGTTCGTCGCCGTGAAGCGCGAACAGCCCGTCTGCGACCATCGCGCTCATAGCGACAGGATATCCCGCGTTTCACGGAAATAGAGCGTGCCGTTCGCGACATCCTCGACGGTCACCGCATGCCGGACGTACCGCCGCTCGCGCTTCACATATTTGTCGGTGGCGCGCGTCGTGATCCGCACCGTCGCGCCGACCGGGATCGGCGCGAGAATCTCGGAATCATGGTTAGTGTGGATCGATCCGATCGCAAACGGTTTGGTGTGGTCGAACTGCACCGACAGCACGAAATGCGAGACCAGCAGGGGCGGCACGATTGCGCCGCCGAACGGGGACTCGCCCGGGATCGTCCAGCTGTTCATCCGCCAGCCCTCGTACCACGGATTGAAATCCTCGACGCCGTCCGCGTACAGGATCACGAGTTCGGGACTGATCGTCAGCTCACGCGACAGTTCGTCGCCGATCTCGACCATGTCCCAATAGGTCGCGGCACCAGCCTCGAGCCCGTCGATGAAGTCCCGCGTCTGTGCGATCTGGACCGGCGACATCGGCCGCAACTGGTCGGTGCTCATGCGCGATCTCCCGTCACGTCGACATCGACCTCGACGAAGCCGACGGTCTTCTTCTCACCCTCCTCGTTGTCCGCCCAGACATCGACGACGAACCGGAAGCCATCGCCCTTGGCGATCTTTTCGCGGACCACGCCGTGCGTCGTGATGACCTCGTTCGCGAGCGTCGAGGCAATGTATTTGCACACCACGCGCGCGCCGGTGAACATCGCCGCGCCGAAATGGTTGACGCACATCTCCGCGATATAGGCGGACGACATCTCGCCGGTCTGGATCGGTGCCTTCAGCCCCGTCGCGCCGGCATAGACCGGATCCCAGTGGTTAGGATTGAACCGCCCCCACAACCGCGATCCCATCAGCTGGATCGCCGCCTGCTTCTTGAGCGGTTGCAGTTCATACCCGACCGGAGTGTCGCGCGTGACCAGCAGATCGTTCACATCCATCAGAATTTCCCCGAAAGCTGCAACGCGACTTCACGTCCGCGCGCGATGACGCCGCGTTGTTCGCTGATCGCGCCTGGGACGCTCGCGCCCCCAGTGCGGTCGGCTGCGTAGAGCAGGTAATATTTGTTGGTCAGGTTGCGACCGATCACCGACACCGACCAGCGATCGTCGATCTCGGCGACGCGGGCGCTTGCGTTGAACCGCCAGAGCGAGCGCTGCAGCGTCGATGGCGCCATCGTCTCCGCCGCGTAATAGCTGCCGCTGTAGAAAGCGTCGCCCGTCACGGCGAGCTTGTAGGCGCCGAGCGGAATCGTGACTTCCGCTCCGCCATTGCCGGCCCAATCGGGGGACCGGGCGGGCGCACGACCGTTGAAATCCTGTTGCAGCGTGAGCGCGGTCGCGTTGACGAACGAACAATTCGCCGGGGCGGTGGCGGTCGCGCGGACCGTACCCGTGGGGAAGGCATAGCCATAGCATTGCCCGACGAAATTGCGGAACCGGTTATGCGTATAGGCGATCGCACCGTGCAGCGTCAGCGCCTGGAACGGCGCGTAGTTCACCTCCGCCTCACCGCCGCGCTGACGGACTTCGCCGGCATTGTTGATCGTGTAGGCGACGCGCGCGGGGTCATAGGTGTTCACCTGCAGATCGGTGAACTTGTACGCGAACGCCGCAACGTTGACGCGCAGCCGGCCATCGAGGAACAGCCCCTTTGCGCCAGCCTCGAACCCGCGCGCCTTTTCGGAGTCGAAATCGGTATCGCCGATCCGTGTCCCCGTCTGGAGCGGGCTCGTCAGCCCGAAACCGCCCGACTTGAAGCCGGTCTTGTAGGCGATGAACAGCGTCTTGCTACTGTCGGGCCGCCACGTGACCGTCGCTTCGGGCGAGACGTTGCTGTCCTCGAACTTCCCCTCCAGATAGCCGATCCGGCTCGATCCGGGGTAGGCGGTGTTCAGCGTGTTGAACGTGCCAATGCCATAGAGGTTCTGCTTGCTGAAGCGCTTGCGCTCGCGCGTGTAGCGCGCGCCGCCCGCGATCTCGATCGTCTCGACCGGCTTCACCAGGACCTGCGCGAACCCCGATAGCGTATTGCCGGTCTGGAGGCTGAAATCCTCATATGTCGAATAGCGGTTGGCCGCGGCGTTGTAATTGCCGTCGTTTAGCTTGGTGTCGTTGTTGTCGTGCAATCGCGACGTCTGATAGAACCCGCCGGCCATGAAATTGAACGGGCCCTGCAGGTCGCTGGTGACGCGAAGTTCCTGCGAGAACTGTTCGGCGCGCTGTTCGTTGAAAAATGCGAGCTGCGAGTAGCTGGTCTGGTCCAGCCCCGAGAAGAACCGGTATTTCGTGTAGTTGTAACCGGTCGTGGTATCGATCGACACGGCTCCCAGCTTCCAGCCCAGATCGATCGCCTGCGTCAGGACCGTCAGCTTGCCGTAGGGCGAACCGTCCGCGGTGCCGCCACGCATCGTCGTCGAGATCGCGGCGGGCAGGTTCCCGATCGTCGTCCGGTTGTCGACCACGCAATCGGCCGCCGGATCGGCGATGCCGTACATGCGCGGCGTCGCGCCCGTGCAGGGGCCGATATTCTGCGTCGCGGTGCCGGGCCCGGCGTCCTTGTTGCGGGCGAAGAAGGATTTGGCGCGGAACGTGAAGTTGTCCGAAGGTTCGCCTTTCAGCGTCAACCGCGCCAGGATTTCCTTGTCGCCCGGCCGCGTATCCGTGGTGCCGGGCAATTGCGCCGCCCCCGCCGGGGCGCCGGTGGCGGCGCGGTAGAAGGGGTTCGCGATCGGCCGTGCGGTATTGCGCAGCCAGCCGTCCAGATTGCGATAACGCACCGCGAGACGCGCCCCGAACGTCTCGGAAAGCGGCCCGGAGATCGCGACGTCCGTCGTGCTCTCGTCGCCGACGAATTCATAGGATGTGCGCCCGCTGATTTCCAGCCGGTCGGTCGGATCGGCGGTCGCGATCGAGATCACGCCAGCCGTGTTGTTCTTGCCGAACAGCAATGCCTGCGGGCCCTTCAGTACCTCGACCTGCTGCACATCGAAGATGCCGAGCTGGGCGATACGGCCGTCGCTGGTCTGTACGCCGTCGATCGCGACCGACACCGCCTGCTCGAACCCGGCTTGGTTGGCGGGCGAGCTGATCCCGCGGATCGCGATCGATCCACCGCCGTTCGACTTGTACGCGCCGATGATGACGGTCGGCGTCAGTTCGCCGATCTTGCTGAGGTCGGTCGCATTGTTGTTGGCGATCTGCGCCTGGCCGACGACCGAGACGATCACTGGCACGGTGTTCAACGTCTCGCTGCGCCGCCGGGCGGTAACGACGATATCGCCGGTCGAGGCTGGTTCGGTCGAAGCTGGTTCGGTCTGGGCTTCGGCCTGCCCAGCCACTTCCGGCCCCGACGTCGAACCCGGCGCCGTCTGTGCCGTCGCGGGCAGCGCGAGCAGCGCCAGTCCCGAGATTCCACTCGCCAGCATTCCCCTGGTCATCGGGGCCCGCTTCATCGTGCCGCGCATCGTCAGCCTCCTGTTTGCATCCTCGCCACGCCGCCCTCGCTGGGGCAGTCGCTACGGTAAAGCTGACGCAGGCCTTGACGGTTGTCAATGCATGCGTTGACGAATTGCGCAAGTCCGGTCATCGTGCGATGCAGGGGATCATTCCAACCGCGAGACTCCTTGCGGCGCCTGTATTAGGATGGAAATCAATGGCAGATGCTTTCATCGTCGATGCGTTGCGCACCCCGGGCGGACGTCGCAAAGGCCGTCTCGCCGGGGTACACCCCGCCGACCTTGGCGCCATCGTTCTCAACGCCCTCGTGGATAGAACGGGGATCGATCCGGCGGCGATCGAAGACGTAATCGTGGGCTGTGTCAGCCAAGCTGGCGAGCAGGCGTTCGCGCTCGGGCGCAATCTCGTGCTGGCCTCGCGGCTACCCGACAGCGTTCCCGCCGTGACGATCGACCGGCAATGCGGATCGTCACAACAGGCGCTGCATTTCGCCGCGCAAGCGGTGATGTCGGGCACGCAGGACGTGGTGATCGCGGCCGGCGTCGAAAGCATGACGCGAGTCCCGATGGGATCGAACTTCCGTCTCCACGCCGAGGCCGGGCTCGGCACCGGTCCGTGGAGCGAGGCGATCCGCAATCGATATGATGTCGCGGACTTCAGCCAGTTTACCGGCGCGCAGATGGTCGCCGACAAATACGGATTGACGCGCGCGGACATGGATGCCTTCGCGCTCAACAGTCATCGCCGCGCCGCAGCGGCGATCGAACGCAGCGCTTTCGCTAACGAGATCGTTCCCGTCGACACGCCCGCAGGCCCGGTGACGCAAGACGAAGGCGTCCGGTTCGACACGTCGATCGAGGCGATCGGTGCGGTCAAGCCACTGATCGAGGGCGGCACGATCACCGCCGCGAATGCGAGTCAGATGACCGACGGCGCCAGCGGCGTCCTGATCGTCAGCGAGGCTGCGCTGAAGCGCTTCAACCTCACGCCGATCGCGCGTGTCCACACGCTCACCGTCACCGCGGGCGATCCCGTGATCATGCTGGAGGAACCCATTCCCGCCACGGCCAAGGCGCTGGCCCGGGCTGGACTGTCCTTTGCCGATATCGATCTCTACGAGGTGAACGAGGCGTTCGCGGCCATCCCGCTGGCATGGCTGAAGGCGACCGGGGCTGATCCCTCCCGCCTGAACGTCAACGGAGGCGCAATCGCGCTCGGCCACCCATTGGGCGCGAGCGGGACGAAGTTGACGGCAACTCTCATTCACGCGTTACGCGCGCGCGGCGCGCGCTACGGACTCCAAACAATGTGCGAGGGGGGCGGAATAGCGAACGCAACGATATTCGAAATTGTTTGACGCTTGTGGTATGATTACGCGACCGGTCGCACGACCGACGTCGAAGACGTCCAATAGCTCAATTCGACAAACCGAAACTATATATAATTACAAAGTCAAGTGATAATTCACTTGCGCCTTATAATGAACGATAACGCTATTGCTTATATCATCATAGATTCTGAACTTTTGATCTTGCCCCCCCCTTCATTTGCGAACGGTTTTCTTGGATCGCACTAAGACCCAAAAGTTGCCATTCCCAGAGCCTTTCCGCGTTCCCAACTTCCGACATTCATTCATCAGTCCGCGATCAACCGGCAGCGCCGCGGGAGCGGGCGGAAGGTGGGACTTTGAAGCCGTTCGCTGCTTGCCCCGCGAACGGTTGCTTCAAGCGAAACCGGACATCAAACCTCCATGCGACCTCCAGCTTCGAACGAAAAGATCTGGCAGCGAGCTGGCGACCGGTCAGATCGCTCCTGAAGGCACCGCGAGCAAGCCTCCGGCGAGTGCGCCGCTGCCGCTAACCTGGTATGTAAACTGGGCAAGTCGCGACGCGCGTTGCGCACGTATTGCTTCTCCGACCAAGATCAATGCAGGGCCGGCACCTGAAGCGCGGTCGATCACGAGCGCAAGCAGATCGAGCCGGGTATGGACGAGACGTTCCGACGGAAGGCTGACATCGCTCGCGATCAGCACCGGGGTCGCCGGGTCGACGCCGTTCGCGATCAGCTGGCTCGCGATGACGGTTGCGGCTCCTCGTCCCATGTAGAAGGCAATTGTCGCCGAGGCATCTGACAGCGTAGCCCAGTCGAGATCCAGCGTATCGCCAGCACGCGCGTGCGCGGTGACAAACCGCAACTGGCGGGCCGAGCCGCGCAGCGTCAGCGACAGGCACGCGCTGGCGGCGGCGGCACTGGCGGCGGTGATGCCGGGGCAGATGCGTACGCGGAAACCGTGTGCGGTCAGCGCGTCGATCTCCTCGGTCGAGCGGCCGAAGATCGACGGATCGCCGCCCTTCAGCCGCACCACCCGCTCCCCGGCGCGCGCCGCCGCGACCAGCAGTGCGTCGATCGCGGGCTGCGTCTTCGAATGCCGCCCGGATCGCTTGCCGACCGAGACGCGCCGCACATGGGGCGGAATCAGGTCCAGCACCCCCGGCCCGACCAGCGCATCGTAGAAGACGATGCTCGCTGCGCCGATCAGCTTCTCGGCCTTGCGCGTCAGCAGATCGGGGTCGCCGGGCCCCGCGCCGACCAGCCACACGTCGCCGGGTGCGATGAGTTCAGACATGGACACTCTCCTGGACGGGCAGCAATTTGGCGATGGCGGGGCGGCA
>NZ_JPJC01000235.1:12098-17342 GCF_000733135.1 Sphingomonas sp. FUKUSWIS1 | reverse complement strand
CGCTGACGAGCCGGTGGCGGGTGATCGCGGCGAGCAGGCTGTTGAGCCCGACGTCGAAGCACACGCAGACGATCGGCCCGCGATCGGCCGCGGGCGTAGCCGGGCGGCCGGCAAGCACTTCGAACGACGCGGCATTGGGAACGCCGAGCTGGTCGAGCAGCCAGTCGCGCGGCGGCAGGTCGGCGCCGCGCGAGACGAACAAGGCTGCCTCCAGCCGGCCGTCAGCGACCACCGCCGCGCGCACCACGCCGCGCCGCGCGTCGATCATCTCGGCACGCTCGCCGGCTGGCAGCAGCGCGGTGAGCGCAGCGGGATCGCCCTCGCCCGCCAGTTCGATCAGCCAGCCATGCGCGGTGCGGATCCGCGTCCAATAGGCGCAATCGAGCCCACTCGGCCGCGCGCGCGACACGAGGAAGCCGGTCCAGCCGGGCTTGTACGACCCGGCGCGCGCGGGGGTGTTCTTGAAGCCCGGCTGGCCCGAGACGGGGTCGCGATCCTTGCCGGGGAGCAGTCCCGCGCGGCCGCCGGCGCTGGTCTGGTCGGTCCAGTGGATCGGCACGAACAGCTCGCGGCGGCGCTGGTCGGGGGTGATCGCGACGCGGAAGATGCTGGCGCCGTGCGGCGTCTCAACCCGTGCGAGCGCGCCGTCGGCAAGGCCGAGCCGCTGCGCAGTATCGGGATGGACCTCGACCAGCGGCTCGCGACGATGCTGCGACAGCTTGGGCGACAGCCCGGTGCGTGTCATCGTGTGCCACTGGTCGCGGTAGCGCCCGGTGTTGAGGCGCAACGAGTAAGCGCGGCTGGCGTCGTCGCGCGGCGCGTGGACGACGGGCACGAGCCGCGCCTTGCCGTCGGGCGTCAGGAAAGCGCGCTCGGCGAACGGCGACGCGCCGCCCCATTGGAAGGGTGTCATCGCGTCATACGCCGCATTGGTGATTGCCGCATGATCGGAAATGTCGAGCAGCCGCGCGCCATCATTCTCGAACCCGGTCTGCGCGGCGAATTCGCGAAACACGCTCGCGGCGCTGCGATAGTCAAAACCGGCGAATCCCATGCGCTGTGCGACCTCCGCAATCGCCCACCAGTCGGCGCGCGCTTCGCCCGGCCGCGGCAAGAAGCCGCGCTGGCGCGATACGCGACGTTCGGAATTGGTGACCGTGCCGTCCTTCTCGCCCCAACCGAGTGCGGGCAGCTTCACCTGCGCAAACCGCAGCGTGTCGGTCTCGGCGATGCAGTCGGACACCACGACGAACGGGCAATTGGCGAGCGCGACGCGCGCCATGCGGGCATCGGGCATCGACACGGCGGGGTTGGTCGCCATGATCCACACCGCCTTGATCCGGCCTTTGGCCATCGCCTCGAACATGTCGACCGCTTTCAGCCCAGGCCGCGAACAGATTGTCGGCGACTGCCAGAAGCGCTGCGCGCGGTCGCGCTCGGCCTCCGAAAACCCCATGTGCACGGCGAGCGTCGAGGCGAGCCCGCCGACCTCGCGACCGCCCATCGCATTGGGCTGGCCGGTGATGCTGAACGGCCCCGCGCCGGGCATGCCGATCCGGCCGGTGGCGAGGTGGAGGTTGATGATCGCGTTGGCCTTGTCGGTGCCGCTGGTCGACTGGTTCACGCCTTGGCTGAACAGCGTGATCGTGTGCGGGTGATCCGCGAACAGATCGTAGAACGCCTGCAGGTCGGCTGGCGCGATGTCGCAGACGCGCGCGACGTCGGGGTTCGGCAGGGTCTTCCAGAAGCCATCGGGGACGCTCACGCGCTCGGCGAGCGCCTTGCCGTCGAGCCGCCAGCTATCGCGCATATGCGCGAGCAGTCCGGTGAACAAAGCGACGTCGCTGTCGGGCGCGATCGCGAGATGGAGATCGGCGCGCTCGGCGGTCTCGGTGCGGCGCGGGTCGATCACCACCAGCTTGGTGCCGCGCGCCGCCCGCGCCGCCTCGATCCGCTGCCAGATCACCGGATGGCACCAGGCGGTATTCGATCCGACCAGCACGATCAGGTCGGCGGCATCGAGATCGTCATAGCTGCACGGCACGACATCCTCGCCGAACGCACGAACATGCGCCGCCACCGCGCTTGCCATGCAGAGCCGCGAATTGGTGTCGATATTGGCGGTGCCGATAAAGCCCTTCATCAGCTTGTTGGCGACGTAATAATCCTCGGTCAGCATCTGGCCCGAAGCGTAGAAGGCGACGCTGTCGGGGCCATATTCGGCGATCGTCGCGGCGAAGCGCTGCGCGACATGGTCGAGCGCGTCGTCCCAGCTGGTCTGGCGGGTGCCGATCATCGGGTGAAGCAGGCGGCCTTCGAGGCCGATCGTCTCGCCGAGATGGGTGCCCTTGGAGCAGAGCTTACCGAAGTTGGCGGGGTGATCGGGATCGCCGGCGATCGTCGCGGTTCGGTCGCCGGTCCGCGTTGCGAGCACGCCGCAGCCGACGCCGCAATAGGCGCAGGTCGTCCTTACATTTAGCCCCTCCCCTGAAGGAAAGGGGCTTATCATGCCGCTACCCCCGCAAGCGCTTCAGCTCGGCCGATCAGGATCCGCCCGCCATCAATCTTGACCGGGATCACCGGCACGCACCCCTTGTCCTCTCCGAGCGCCTCGCCCGTCACCAGCGAGATCCGCCAATTGTGCAGCGGGCAGGTCACCGTGGTGTCGTGGACGATCCCCTGGCTGAGTGGCCCCTGTTTGTGCGGGCATTGGTTGGCGAGCGCATAGACCTCGCCATTGGCGGTGTGGAAGATCGCGATCTCGCGCCCGCCGCGTACCGGCAGCGTCCGCGCGCCGAGCGCGGGGAGCTGATCGACCGGACCGATGTCCAGCCATTCGCCGACCGCGCTCATGCCGTCACCAACGCAGGCGCCGCCAGCGGACGGATCTCAGCGAGATGCTGGTGGAGTTTGTAATCCTCCCCCGCCGCGCGCTTTGCCCAGGGATCGTCCTGCATGAAGCGCTGCGAATAATGGAAGCGCGCGGTCAGCGCCTTGCGGCCCTCCACGTCCTCGACGATCCGCGCCTTGATATAGTCGAGCCCGACGCGCTCGACCCACGGCGCGGTGCGATCGAGATAGCGCGCTTCCTCGCGGTAGAGCTGGATGAACGCCGCGCAGTGATCGAGCGCCTCCTGCTCGGTCGCGACCTTGCACAGGAAATCGGTGCCGCGCAGCTTGATCCCGCCATTGCCGCCGATCGAGAGCTCGTAGCCGCTGTCGACGCAGATCACGCCGAAATCCTTGATCGTCGCCTCGGCGCAGTTGCGCGGACAGCCCGACACCGCGATCTTGAACTTGTGCGGCATGAAGCTGCCCCAGGTCATCTGCTCGGTCTTGATCCCGAGCCCGGTCGAATCCTGCGTCCCGAAGCGGCACCATTCCGAACCGACGCACGTCTTCACGGTGCGCAGCGCCTTGGCATAGGCATGGCCGCTGACCATCCCCGCCGCATTGAGATCGGCCCACACCGCGGGCAGATCCTCTTTCTTGATGCCGAAGATGTCGAGACGCTGGCCGCCGGTCACCTTGACCATCCGCGCCTCGTATTTCTCGGCGACATCGGCGATCGCGCGGAGTTCCCTGGGATTGGTGACCCCGCCCCACATCCGCGGGACGACCGAATAGGTGCCGTCCTTCTGGATGTTGGCGTGCATTCGCTCGTTGACGAAGCGCGACTGGTTGTCGTCGACGAACTCGCCAGGCCAGGCGCAGAGCAGATAGTAATTGAGCGCGGGGCGGCACGACGAACAGCCATCGGGCGTCGTCCAGTGCAGCGCCTGCATCACCTGCGGGATCGCCTTGAGCTCTTTTTCGAGAATCAGCCGGCGGACGTCCTCATGCGTGAAGCTGGTGCATTTGCAAACGGTCGGCGCGCTGCGCTCGCCGTCGAACGCGTCACCCAGCGTGACCGCGAGCAACCCCTCGACCAGTGGCGTGCACGACCCGCACGACGCCGATGCCTTGGTGCACGCGCGGACCGCGTCGAGCGTGCACGCGCCGCCCGCGATCGCGCCGACCACCCTGCCCTTGCTGACGCCGTTGCAGCCGCAGATCTCGGCATCGTCCGCCAAAGCCGCGACTGCCGCATTAGGGTTTGCCGATGCCGCTCCTCCGCTGGCGAACGCCTGGCCGAAGATCAGCGCGTCGCGGATGTCGGCGACGTCCTGCTGCTTCCTGAGCAGATCGAAATACCAGTTGCCGTCCTGCGTATCGCCGTAAAGCACCGCGCCGATGACGCGGTCGTCCTTGACCACGACGCGCTTGTATATGCCGCGCGAAGCATCGCGCATGACGATGTCCTCACACCCTTCGCCGCCCGAGAAGTCGCCCGCCGAGAAGACGTCGATCCCCGAGACCTTCAGCTTGGTCGAGGTGACCGATCCGGTATAGCCCGAGGGCGTCGCGACGAGCCTGTCGGCAAGGCTGCGGCACATCTCCCACAGCGGCGCGACGAGGCCGTAGACGAGGCCGTTATGCTCGACGCATTCGCCGACCGCGAGGATGTTGGCGTCCGAGGTCACGAGATGATCGTCGACATGAATTCCGCGCCCGATCGCCAGGCCCGCGGCGCGCGCGAGCTTGACGTTGGGGCGGATGCCGACTGCCATCACCACCAGCGCCGCGGGTATGTCGCGCCCGTCCTTGAGACGGACGCCCTCGACCTTGCCCTGGCCGTAGATTTCGGCGGTATCCGCGTCGGTCAGGATCGTCTGCCCCCGCGCCTCGAGCGCGGCCTTGAGCAGCCACCCTGCCGCCTCGTCGAGCTGGCGCTCCATCAGCGTCGGCATGATGTGAAGCACCGTGACCTTCATGCCGCGCAAGCTCAGGCCATGCGCCGCCTCGAGCCCGAGCAGCCCGCCGCCGATCACCACCGCATCCCCGCCAGCGTCCGCCGCACGCAGCATCGCACCGACATCGTCCATGTCGCGGAAGGTGACGACCCCCTGCAGATCATGCCCCGGCACCGGAATGATGAACGGGTCCGAGCCCGTCGCCAGGATGAGTTTGTCGTAGCTCTCGACCCGGCCCGATCGCGCGGTGACGGTCTGGATCTTGCGGTCGATCGCGACGACGGGGTCGCTCGCGACGAGCTCGATCGCGTTGTCGGCATACCAGGCGAGATCGTTGATCACGATGTCGTCGAACGCCTTGTCCCCGGCGAGCAGCGGCGACAGCATGATGCGGTTGTAGTTCACGTGCGGCTCGGCGCCGAAGATCGTGATGCGATAGCGGTTTGCGTCA
>NZ_JPJC01000235.1:0-11951 GCF_000733135.1 Sphingomonas sp. FUKUSWIS1 | reverse complement strand
GGGTTTGGTCATGAGAAAGCCCAATCCAGGGAGAGCCAGAGTTTCTTGGTGTCGGTCGCGAAGCGGTCAGCGCGATAATCGGCATATTTGAGGAGCGCGGTGTATCGGCCCTTCCGGACGCTGACCTGCGCATCGACCTCGTTGCCGTAATGCTGGCTGAGCCGGTCGCTGTCGAAGCGATGGTAGCTCGCGATCAGGCCAATCGCGTCGAGCCCGGCGACCGTCTTCCAGCCATGACCGACCGAGCCGTAAGCATCGCGCAGGCCATTGGGCGGGGTGACGAGGAACTTGTCGGCCCAGCCGTTGAACTTGTGCAAGGTGGCGAGCGGAGTCTGGAAGCTGGTGACCGCGACGCCCTTGTCCGCGCCGAGCACTTCATACCCGCCGGTGAGCGACAGCGCCTTGGCAGCAATACCCAGTTCGCCCGCATAATAGTCCGCGTGATAGCGATTCGGGTTGCGGTGATAGTCGCTCTGCGAAGCGAAGCTCGCCAGATAGGTCAGCTTGACCGTCTTGCTCAGCGGATAGGCACCCACGAAACGCCCGCCGTAGCTCTGGCTGGAGTTGACGAACACCTGCCGCTCGTCCTGGTCGACCAGATACGCAAAACCCGTCAGCGTGCCGAGGCTGGTCTTGTACGCCAGATTGGCGAGGAGATTGTCGCCGCCAATCTCGGCAAGCTTTGCAGGACCGAAGCGATTGCCGCCATCGATCCCCCAGATCGTACGGACATTGTTTGCATAAATGACATCGGCCTTGAGGTTCTTGATCGCCGACCATTCGACCCGCACCGCATCGAAGGTCTGCTCATTGTCGCGCCACGCGACCGCGCCGACGAAGCGCTGGTCGTCGAGGTTGATCGCCTGCCGCCCGACAGTGACGACGGTCTGCTTGAGCCCGCGATATTGCAGCTGCAGCCGGTTGAGTTCGACATTCTGCGGATCGGGAACGATCGGGTAAGCGGTCTTGCCGTTAAGCCCGCTATTGTAGGCCGGGTTGATCGCCAGCGTTGCCTCGGATTCGGCGAGGAAGCTGAAATCGCTGAGCTTCGCCTCGAACCCGCTGCGGAGCCTGACCGTGACCGCGTCGGCGTCCTTGGCAAGCGGCACCTGCTCGACATGCTCGTAGCGCAGCCGCGCATCGACCAGCGGGGTGAATGTGAGCGGGTCGGCGAGGGCCGGTGTCGCCACCAGCCCTCCCAATACGAGGAGCGACAGCGCGCGCATCAGATCCGCGCGCCGTTCGCCGCGGTCCAGCTGCCGCGCCAGTGGCGCTTGACCTTGAGGATGCCGAGCAAGGCGATAACCGCGAGCCCGGCGAAGATCAGGAAGCCCGGCGACGTGCTGCCGGTCCACTGCTTGGCGAAGCCTAGCGAGGAGGCCAGGTAGAAGCCGCCGACCCCGCCGCCGAAGCCGACCAGCCCGGTCATCACGCCGATCTCGCTGCGGAAGCGCTGCGGCACGAGCTGGAACACAGCACCATTGCCAAAGCCGAGCGTAGCCATCACCAGCAGGAACAGGCCGAGCGAGACGAGCAGCGAGGCAGGTGCGGTGCTGATCGCGACCAGCGTAATCGCCGCCAGTAGATAGACCGCGGTCAATGCGCTGATCCCGCCGATCCTGTCCGCCACCGCGCCGCCGATCGGCCGCACCAGCGATCCGGTGAAGACGCACGCCGCGGTGCAATAGCCTGCCATTACCGGAGTCAGTGCGAAACGGTCGGTGAAATAGACCGGCAGGCTGGCGGCGAGCCCGACGAAGCCGCCAAAGGTGACGCCGTAGAACAGCATGAACCACCAGGTGTCGACTTCCTTGAGCACCGACAGATAGGCAGCGAACGGCTTAGGCGCGGGCTGGCTCGGCGAGTCCTTCGCCATCACCATGTAGAGCACGAACACGATCACCAGCGGGATCACCGCCAGCCCCAGCACCGCGTTCCACCCGAACGCCTTGGCGAGCAGCGGCGCGAACAGCGAGGCGAGCACAGTGCCCGAATTGCCCATGCCCGCAATCCCCATCGCCTTGCCCTGATGCTCGGCCGGATACCAGCGCGAGGCCAGGGGTAGGGCGACCGCGAAGCTCGCCCCGGCAAAGCCCAGCACGACGCCGAGCGCGAGCGTGCCCTCGAAGCTGTGCACCCCGAACAGCCAGCCGATCGACAGCCCGGCGATGACGATGATCTGCCCGATCGCCCCGGTCTTTTTCGGCCCGATCTTGTCGACGAGCAGCCCGTTGACGAGCCGCAACACCGCGCCGGCGAGCGTCGGCACGGCCACCATCAGCCCCTTCTCGGCGGGCGACAGTGCCAGCTCCTTGGCGATGATCGGCGCGAGCGGGCCGAGCAGCACCCACACCATGAAGGCGAGATCGAAATAGAGAAACGCGGCGATCAGCGTCGGACGATGCCCGCTCTGCCAGAAGCCGGTGGCACCCGGCGCGGTCGGCTTCGCCCTGGCACGCTTGCCGGTCCCCGCCAGCCCCGCGTCAAACCCTGTCTGCAGCTGCGTCATCGTCCCGATTCCCCCCTCGAGCAAACGCAAAAAAGCCGCCGCGGCGCTCGATCATGCGAGACGCGACGGCGACTTTGCCAGATTGTTGGTGATGCCGAAGACGCTACCCCGTTGCAGCGTCTCGACGATGACCGAAAGCTGCATCGATTCGCGCCGCAACGCAACAATTTTCTGCGACGCGGTGCTTAAAGCTCAGAATCCACCCAGATAGCCGGCCAGATCGGCGGGATCGAAGCTGCGCGCATCGAAGAATCGGTCTGCGCCGAGGATCAGCCGCCCCTGTGTGGTGCCCACGCCCAGCGCTTCGACGATCCCGCCCTCGAGCTTCGAGCTCGCCCCCGGCAGCGGGACGCCCAGCGGCCGCAGCGCAGCGCGATAGACGTCGGGGCGAAAGACGCGCTGCGCGGCGTCATAGCTGGTGGCATTTGCTGAAACATGGCCGGCAATCGACATCTGCGCATAGAGCCACGCTGCCTGGCTGACCCATGGAAAGTTGGCCGCCTCGCGGTGCTGGAACATGAAGTCAGGCACGTCGATCGGCGCCGCTCCTTGCGCAAACACGATGCGGTCCGAGATCGCGTGGCCGATCAGCGTCGCCGATCCATCGAGATAGGCCGGACGCGCGAGGATTGCGGCGATGTCCTCGCGCCGTGCCGGATCGACGAAAGCGACGCCCGCCCGGTACA
The DNA here is from genome assembly GCF_000733135.1 of Sphingomonas sp. FUKUSWIS1. NCBI lineage: Bacteria > Pseudomonadati > Pseudomonadota > Alphaproteobacteria > Sphingomonadales > Sphingomonadaceae > Sphingomonas > Sphingomonas sp. FUKUSWIS1. The sequence goes on along the minus strand of NZ_JPJC01000235.1, from coordinate 8,756 downwards.
GCGCGCGCAGCAGGCGGTGGGTAAGGTCGGGATCCTCCTCCATCCGCGCGGTCCGCATCGCCAGCACCTTCTCGACGCCGCGCAGCCAGATCTGCGACGTCACCGCGACGATCACGCCGACGCCGCGATCGACCGCGACGCTGTTCCACGGCTCGCCGACGCAGATCCCGTCAATCTCGCCCGCGGCAAGCGCGTCGGCGGCGAAGGGCGGTGCGACCGTGACGATCGCGACGTCGGCGTCGGGATCAATCCCGCAGCCGATCAACCAATAGCGCAGCATGTAATTGTGGCTCGAATAGCGATGCACCACACCAAAGCGCAACGGCGTGCCGCGCTCGCGCGCCGCCTGCGCGACGATCGCAAGCCGCGCCCCGATCGCCGCGACATCGCCCGGCGCGCCCACGGCTGTGACCTGCGCGGCAAGATCGGGCCGCAGCGTGATCGCATTGCCGTTGAGCCCGAGCACGAACGGAACCGACAGCGGCGTCGCCGGCCGCCCCAGCCCCAGCGTCGTCGCGATCGCGAGCGGCGCGAGCAGATGCGCGGCATCGCTATGGCCATAGAGCAGCCGGTCATTGACCGTGGCCCAGCTGATGTCGCGGATCAGCTCGAGCGAGATGCCCTCGGCCTCGGCAAACCCGAGTTCACGCGCAAGGATCGGCAAGGCGGCGTCGACCAATGGCAAAAAACCGATGCGGAACGGCGTGGTCGTCATAAATCCCCCATCAGCCGGTTGGCGGTGACGATCGCGTCGGCGACATCGCCGATCCGCCGCCCGCTATCCATCGCCGCCTTGCGCAGCGCGGCATACGCTGCTGGCTCGTCGATCCCGCGCTTCTTCATCAGCAGCGCCTTGGCCTCGTCGATCGCCTTGCGCTCGGCGAGCGCGCTGCGCGCTTCGTCCAGTTCGGTGCGCAGCCGCGAATAGGCGCGAAACCGGCGGATCGCGAGTTCGAGGATCGGCCGGATCCGCTCCTTCTTCAGCCCGTCGACGACATAGGCCGACACGCCCGCATCGATCGCCGCCTCGATCCCCGCCACGTCGCTCTGGTCGACGAACATCGCGACCGGCCGCGCCATCGCCTTGGACAAGGCGAACAGTTCTTCCAACTCGTCGCGGTGCGGATTGGCGAGGTTGATCAGCACGACATCGGGCGACAGCGCCTCGAGCCGCGCGGCGATCCCGCGTCGATCGACGAAGATCGTGACATCGCTCAGGCCCGCATCGCGCAGCCCTTCCTCGATCACCGCCGCGCGCGCGGCACTTTCATCGACAATCGCGATCCGCAAATGCGTGTCCCCCGTGACGCCCTTAGACCGATGACATAGAAGACCAAAGCTGATTGAGCGGACGATCTCCTGAAGCCTTGAGCACGTTTACGACGACAGATTCTGAGACTGCAAATGCATCATGGAAGCGGCGATAGCGGGCGCACTGCCGGCCGGGCGCTCACCGGCAGCTTCTGTCACTATCAGACGTTTACCGTAACTGATTGGAATGACCGGCTCTGGTCGATACCTGCCCTCCGCCTCAGCACGTCGACCCAATGTCGGTCGTTCTCGGCAGTTTAGGTGCGTCCCGAAACCGGCCATTCGTTCATGCGGCATGCAGCGTCGCGATGACCCGGATTCTGATCGAACGTCAGCTAAAGCAGACGCTCCCAGGACAAGTCTATGGCCAAAGGCGACTGACAAAGGCAGGGTCTGTCCGGGGGCCATGTGACGAAAAGCAAAAACGACCAGATACCAGGCCAAGTATCAGAGTTGAAACCGCTCACGCCGTGGCCAGGTGCGAATGCACGCTTGCTCGGTCTCGGTGTCGGATTGCCAATATCGGCGTTCGATCGTCTTGCGAACTTTAGCGCTGCGGAGTTCGAGCGATTTACCTTGGAATGGGCGACCGACTATCTGGCTGTTAAAAGACCGGAAATCGTCGAGGTTCAGCAGCGGGGTGGCGCAGGCGATAAGGGCCGCGATGTCATCGCCTGGCATGATCCAAGCACTGTCCCGGTTCGTAAATGGACGCTCTATCAGTGCAAGCACTATGGGTCAGCACTGGGTGCTGGCACAGCAGCGGCAGAAATCGGTAAGGTGCTGTTCTATAGCCACCGTGGCGACTACTCCTTCCCAGAGGAGTATCACTTCGTAACTCACAAGGGCGTGACCTCGCCGTTCCAGGACCTTCTGGATAAGCCCGAGGACCTGCGGAAGTTCATTATCGATAATTGGAACGAGCATTGCCGGAGCAAAATCCGTAAAGATCCTGCTGAACTGACCGCCGAACTCAAAGCCCACATTGAGAGCGTCCCTTTCGCGGCTTTCCGTGCGAAACAGCCGCTGACCCTTTTGAACGAACATGCTCAAACCAAATATCATCTGACCGTTTTCGGCGCGCCCTTGATCGATCGCCCAAAGCCACCCGAACCGCCATCCGCGGTGACAGCTGGCGAGAACAAATATGTCGCGCAGCTCATGGAAGTGATTTCAGCCGATCTTGGCCTCACTGTGTCGAGTCTAGCAGATTTCCTGCATTCGGATAAGCATCGCCGATTGTTCGATCGATCACGCCTGACCTTCTATCACGCCGAAGGACTCAAGGAGCTGGCGCGGGATCAGATGGCTGACATTGCGTTCTTTGATACACTCCTGAAGGAGTTCCACGACGGCCTATACCACTGGCATACCGGCGAGCCTGCGGGCTATCCGCGGCTGATCGAGACCGTTAAGGCGTCGCAGACCATTCAGCTCAGCAAGCACGCGCTTGAGCCTAACGTTCTCCCGAACGACCGAGAGGGCATGTGCCATCAAATGGCGAACGAAGGGCAAGTCCGGTGGTGCGACAAATGAGCTGGCCGCATCAACAGGCACGACCGTTTAACACCCCGATAGAGTCCGGAATGCGGCTTCTTTTCGCACTTGAGGAGGCCAAGGGCGAGGCCTTCGATCTCCAGCGACTCGTGTCTTACGACTATCTTCTTGTCCATTCCGGCGACGTGGAAAGTGGCCCGGCGAGCCTTCACCCTGCCGTGCCCTTCAGGGGAGGAGAGCTTTTGGTAAAGCGAGAACTCGTTCGCATGGGTCTCGACACCATGTTCGCGAAGGAGCTTCTGGAGAAGAGTTTCGAACCTACCGGCATTTGCTATCGCGCTACGGCACTCACTGGCGCGTTCCTGAAATTGCTCGTGTCCGCCTATGCATCTTCGCTGCGTGCGCGGGCGACCTGGGTGGTTGCACGTTTTGCGGCCTATACAGACGAAATGCTGGAAAGTTACATGACCGAAAATGTCGGTCGCTGGGGCGCTGAATTTGATCGTCTTACCGCGATCAAGGAGCTGGAACTGTAATGCTCCAAATTAGGGAAATACGTCTCACGGGCCCGAATGTTGAAGACGCTTCGGTCAAATTCGGTCCAGGCCCGAATATCATCGCCGGTGAATCCGATACTGGAAAAAGCTACCTGCTTCATTGCCTCGACCATATTCTCGGGGCAGAGGAGCTGAAAAAGCGCATCCCGCGAGCCGAACCCTACGACGAACTGAAAGTCGAGTTTCAGAATGCGGCGGGCGACTATCTCGCCCTAGTGCGCAGCCTTTCCGGCGGTGATCTCAAAGCGTATCGCTCCCAGATCGACGCCATCGATGGAAATGGCGAGGCGATCGCCTACCGGCGGCATGGTACCAGCAAAGCTGATGACGTAACATCGATCCTGTTTCCTTTCGCGGGCATCAAGGAAGCGCTGCTCCGCAAGGATAACGATGGGAAAACGCAGCGGCTTACTATCCGGACATTCTTGCCGACGATAATCGTCGACGAAGTCTCGGTGATCGAAGAGCAGTCACCCGTCCTTGGGCGGGCAGGGTTTGATGATACGGCGCGAAAGCGCATGTTTGCCTACATGCTGTCTGGCAAAGACGACTCCAGTGTTGTCGCCAGTGAAAAGAAGGCGGTCGTCACGGCTCGTCTGAATGCTCAAGTCGCGCTGATCGATGATCTGTTGGCACCGTTAGAGCAACAGCTCCAAGCTACCCCGACTGATCAGACAGACGATTCCATCGAGAAAATCGATGAGACGATCGCCAGAGTGTCCGATGAGCTGGCCGCGATTGAAACGGAACGCGCGAACTTGCTGAATGAGCGCGACACCGCAAGCGAAGTGAGAATAAAGGCCGAAACACAAGTCTTGGCGATTGATCAGTTGCTCACGCGATATCAGCTGCTCAGTGAGCATTATACGTCGGACCTGAGCCGTTTAGATTTCGTCGCAGAGGGCGCGTATTATTTCGATGGCTTGCAAACCGTCACTTGTCCGCTCTGCGGTCAGAATATGGACGAAGAGCATGTTTATAAGGCCGCGCAGGCCAGTGCAGGTGTCTACGCGGCTGCAAGGGCGGAAGCCGCGAAAATCCTTGCTCAGCGCGCAGACCTCGAAGACGCTATCGGCAGCTTAGAGCAGCGACGCGAAGCACGCGATGCAGAAAGGGCGACCGCACTAGCCGCGTATCAAGGAGCCGAACGCAGGCTTGCCAGCATCTTGCAACCTGCCGCCGCCAACAGCACCGCGCAGCTTCGCCGCCTTAATGCGCGGCGACTGGAGCTGGAATCGGCCCGTAACACTAGCGATCAGGTCGAAACCTTGCGCGCGCTCAAAGCGAAAATAGAGCAAAGCAACACTGGTAAGGGAAAAGCAAAGCCGCAGTGGGAAAGCCTGCCCGGAACCTCCTTGCTGGCATTCTGTAAGGAAATCGAATCTATTCTTAAGGAATGGAAGTGGGAAGGAGAAAGCCGCGTCGAATTTGACGAGAAGAGTTTCGACATCAAAGTCGATGGACAGACTCGACAATCTCACGGTGCTGGCTTTCGGGCTGTATTGTATTCAGCCTTCGTCCTCGCGTTGGCCAGCTATTGTCAGAAGAACAATCGACCACATCCTGGCTTTGTGGTCATTGACAAGCCATTGACTAGCTACAAGCGACAGGGTGCGAAGGGTGTCGAGGGGCCTGACAGTCCAGTAGGCTCCGGCGTGGAGGCAGCGTTCTGGGATTCGCTCACTAAAATGGCCAAGGGCGTGCAGGTCATCATCGTGGAGAACAAGGAGCCGCCCGCCAGTGTTGCCGCTGCCGTCCACTACGAGTGGTTTGCCGGAAATGAAGCCGGACCCAGCGATCGGGTTGGCTTCATTCCAGAGGTATCGGGTAACTAACCCTCTTCCCGGATGCCATCGGTGCCCTTCGGCAAATCACCCCAATGGTCGGGGATCGGCTTTTTCCAAACCTCGTAGAGCGGAGCGAAGGCGAAGTGAGCGCCGTTCGTATGTTCGATCGTATCTGCGAGTGTGAACTTTTCGCCATCCCGCAAAATCTCCGTACTCAGATGGATTGGATCGCCGTCCTTTGAGACGGCGGTGGCCGTCAAAAGCTCTTTCCTGTCCGGGGAGTCGACGGCGCGCATATATGGATTGGCAGGGTTCGCCAGTGCGCTCCATGTTTCGCTGATCAAGACGGCGGCGTCTGCACCGATCTTTTGAGCCCTTTGCGCTAAGGTCCGCATCATCATGAATTTGTGACCATGCTCCATCGGACGGAGTTCGCGAAAGTCGATCGGTTTTCCATTCCGAAGAAGAATGACCATAGTGATATGGTAGCCGTCCTTCTCGAACATTCTGCGCGCCGCTCCGAAAAGCGATCGCGCATGGTCATGAACTTTGCCGCTGTCGGCGTACATCGTGGACGGGTTGATGCCATATCGCTTTTCGAGCTTTGGCCCTTCCGCAATCATTTCTTCTAGACCGAGCTTCTTCTGAATCACTTGAAATTCTAGCGGCTTGCCTGTCGCAAGCCACACATCAAGAGTGCGGGCGTCTTCATGCCCGATCATGCACGGAAGACGGCCTTCTTGATCTCCCTCCGCGAATTGCTCCCCGGTGTTCACGTTAGTGGAGACAGGTGCGACCAGTCCCATCTGCTCGTGCGCCGATCGAACCAGTTGAGATAGATGCCCATAGGCTGTCGCCACCGCATCCAGCAGTTCCGTGTTGGGCAGCGAATTTTCGATCCAGCGACGGCGTATACGCAACACGCCGTCCTTCTTGATATGCTGGCCGACAAGAGAATCGGGAACGCTTTTGATCAAAGCCAGCGGCGCGTCCGTGAGTTTGGCAGGTACTTGTATCTTGGGGCCTTCGTTCAGGTGAGAGGCGACAATCTCCGCGCTCACAAAACTGTGCGCCTCCAGATCGCCCTGCTTTTCGATCTGATTGCGAGCTTCAACCATCCAGCGCATGAGCGGAATGGCTGCCAGCTTAGCTTGCCGTTCTTTATACCACTCTTCGAAATCCGGGATGAGCGCCTTATTCTTTTGTAGAACGAATGAGACCTGCCACGCCGTTTGAATGGCGGCCTGGATGGCAACCCGGAACTCGTCAGGTTCGAAATACGCCCGTTCGGCCTGATGCCAAAAGCGATGGACATCCTCCAAGCGACGATCGATCGCCGCCAACGGACATTGATTTTCTTCGTGATCCCAAGCCATGTTACTATGGAAGTCCTGTCGAGCTTCAAAGGTGGCGATGCTGGATGCCGCTAGATTAGTTAAGCACAAGAATAGCCTGTCGGCGAGCGCTCGGCCCAATCGCGTTAGCTACAAGAGTGGTCGTTGTGGTTTCCATCGTTGGACGCATCTTACCAGGCAAACATCGACACGCGCACCATTTCAAGGGCAGATTCCGGGCTCCGGGCATAGGCCGTAAAAAAGAAAAGCTCGTAGCTGCCTTCTTACGCCATGTGAACGAATGCCCGGAAAGGCGTTTCCGTACTCCAAAGCGGACCGGCGGATTCCCACCCAGAACGGCGATGCAGCCCCCTGCCCAGCTATCTGAACGAACGTCCGCTTACGCCGTTCGCCTCCCGAAAGCGGACAGGCGGCTTTCCACCAGTTTTCACTAATCTCCGCGACGGGTTAGCGGCAGATTCTTCTCTAGGGGGGTAGGACGGGAAGGCCAGTCTTGCTGGCGGCTATGTAGGTGATGTGCGACCGACGCCCCCACTCCGCTGCTCCAGCAGCTTGGCCATCGAGCTATCAAAGCTGCTGGCGCGCGATCTTGCACGAGCCGAGTTCCGAAGACGAGCTGCTCTAAACAGAACCGCCGAAGGCTATGATGTAGACGGGAACGTTCAGCGAAACGAGGTTGAGGAAAGCTGATGCGCGTACTGCTGTATGCACGCTATTCGACGGATCCAAGATCCGCTATCGATCGCCACGCAGTTGACGATGTACCGTCGCGGCCTCGCACAGCGAAAATGGACCGAGGTCGGCTGCTACACAGATGGTTCGCAGTCCGGCGCAACAATCCACCGGGCCGGGCTACAGGCGTTACTTGCCGCGGTAGGAACCGGGGGCGTTGACGTAGTGTTCGCAGATGAGATGGACCGGGTGTCGCGAAGCCAGGCGGACATGCTTCGCTGTACGAAAGACTGATGTTCCGCGGCATCCTCCTTGTCACACGTAAGGAAGGTGAGGTCGGGGCGCTGCAAATCGGCATGATGGGAACGATCAACCCCGAACAGATTGCCGCGACCAGCGAGAAAACTCGCGATGCTCTGATCAAGCGGCACGCAATGGGAAAGAATCCCGGCGGCACGGCATATGGCTATGAGAAACGCATCGCCTACGACCTGAACGGCGAACGTACCAGGGGTCTGCAGCAGATCGTGCCGGCGCAAGCCGCTATCGTCGTACGGATCTTCGAAGACTATGCTGCTGGCGTATCGTCCGGCAGCATAGTCCGCCGCCTTAACGAGGAAGGCGTACCGCCCCCGCGCAGCGGTCGACGTGATCGGGCAACTTCGAGCAATCCACCTGCATGGACGCCCAACACGCTGACCGGCAACGCCGAGCGTGGTACTGGCATTCTCAACAACCAACTTTATGTCGGTAGACGCGCTTACGCCCGCCAGACGTACCGCAAGAATCCCGATACCGGTAAACGACATGCATTCCTGAATGCAGAAGAGCAGCAGGCTACCACGGTCGCAGCACCAGACCTGCGCATCGTCAGCGACACGTTATGGCAGAGCGTCAAGGACCGGCAACAGTCGCTGCGGCGTGGCCCGATGAAGGCCCGGGACGCCGTCCCTGCCCTGCCCTTCTTCGCACAGCAGCGCCCGAAATATCTGACATCCGGCAAGATGACCTGCGGCGAATGCGGTTCGAGCTATGCCAAATCTGGTCGCACGCGGTTCGGCTGTCAGGGGGCATCAAAGAAAGGCCCCGCCTTTTGTGGGAACCGTCTGACCATCCGCCAGGACGATCTCGACGCCCGCATCCTATCCGGTCTCGCGAACGAGATGGTGCGTGACGAGGTGCTCGCGGTATTCCTCGACGAGGATGCGAAGGAGACGGCGCGACTGGAGGCAAGCGCGACCGACAATCAACCGCAGCGCGATCTCGAATTGATGGAGATCGACCGGCAGATCGCCCTTGCCAAGGCAGCCATCCTCAAGGGTGTGGATGCCTCGATGTTCATTGCGGAAATGAGGGAGTGGGCCGAGCGACGAGGCACGTTGCTTGCCGAAGCGGAACGCGCATTTAATGTACCGACGCCTACCAACTTACTACATGCGGATCTTGGCAACACGTACCGCCAGAAGGTCGGACGGCTGACCGATGCATTTGAGGATGATGCGCTCCGCTCACAGGCGTTCGAGCGCATCCGTTCGCTGATCGACACCGTGGTGTTGAAACCGGAAAACGGCGTACTT
>NZ_JPJC01000234.1:0-2734 GCF_000733135.1 Sphingomonas sp. FUKUSWIS1 | reverse complement strand
CCGCTGGACTCCCTGCTTCCCGCGGCTCGGCGAGCCGCGCGCAGACGCCGCCGGGCGGCGCTGCGCCGGTCCAGCTGAGCCGGTAGCGGACGAGCAGCCCGTCATGATCGGACAGCTTCGGGCTGCCCGGCGCGCCATCGAACATCGCGCGGACCGCGACCGGCACGATCCGGACGCGCGTGCCCTGCGCGAAGAACTGGAGATCCTGCGTGTCGAGCCACGGCGCGTCGCCGTCCCAGGACAGCGACACCGAGCACGCCGCGCGCGCCTGGCAATATTCGTGCACCAGCCCGAACGGGTGATGCAGCCGGAAATCGTCGAACCGGGCGGGCGAGCGGCGCATGTTGAAGTCGCCCCCCAGGATCATCGGCCGCGACGGCGTGCGGCGCGCGGCGAGAAACGCCTCGAGCTCGCGGGTCTGCGCGCGGTGCGCGGCGCGGTGCCGCGCGGGCGCGACCTTCGACGCCTTGCGCGCATTCATGTGCGTGTTGGCGATGTCTATTCCTTCGGGAACGCCGGGCACCGCGAGTGTCGCCAGCACCACGCCCTTGTTCGACAGGCAGTCGAACCCCGCACAGGCCCGCCGCGAATAGGGATCGCGGGCGACGCCGGTGATCGCGAAGCGGCTGGCGATGACCAGTCCCGAGCTCATCAGCCGCACGCCGAGCTCGCCCTTGGCCAGCTTGGCACGCCCGGGCAGCCGGTCGTCCTGCGAATAGACGCTGCGCCGGGTCCGTGACGGTCCGCTCGCGAGCGACGGATAGCCGGTGGCGACCACCCCGCGCACCGCCGCGCGCGAGAAAACCTCCTGGAACAGCACCACGTCGGGGGCGGTCCCGGCCGCGCGCAGATCGCGCAGGATCCGCCCGATCGCCGCAAGATCACGCCCGCGCCCCGACCGGGCGGGCCATTGCAGCCCCTCGATATTATAGGTCAGCACGTCGATCGTCGTGCTGCGTTCGCCCGACGCCGAGACCTGGATCGCAGGCGGCCCGCCGCCATCCCCGACGTCGACGCCGCCACAGGGCAGCGTCCGGAACCGCGGCAAGGTGGCGCATCCTGCGAGGCCGAGCGTGAGCGCGACCCCCAGCAGGATGCGGCCTGAAATCACCTACCAGCTCAGCCCGGCGCGGGCGTAGAGATAGCGGCCGTTGAAGCCGAACGGCGAGTAATAGGGGAAGCCGATCACGCCGGTCGTGTTGTTCGCCGTGATGGTCGCGTCGGGATAGACGTCGAACAGGTTGCTGACGCCCAGCCCGAGCTGTGCGCCCTTGGTCGCCTGATAGCGGAGCTCGACATCGGTGATGACGTGCTTGCCGCTGTGCACGTCCGCGGCGGGCGTCGTCCCCGGCTGGTTGACGTCGCCATAATAGGTGACGCGGGCGAGCGCGCCGAGCTGGTCGAGCGACCAGTCGATCGAGCCGGTGACCTTCTCGCCCGGCGTGCCGTCCTCCAACGTCAGGATCCGGCTGCGCGCGAACAGCGTCGGCGCGGGGTCGAGCGTCGAGGTCGAGGTCGGGACGCGGGTCACCTTGCCGTCGTTGATGTTGCCCGCCACCGTCAGGTCGAAATTGCCCGCCGCGACGGTCCGCACGCGGTAATGCGCGACCGCGTCGATGCCCTTGGTGGTCGAGGCGAGCCCGTTGATGAAGAACCGCGCCGCAGTCGCGCCCGATCCGGCGAGCAGCCCGGCGATCTGCGCATTGACTTCGGGGGACTGGCTCGTCGACGTGGTGATGTTCTCCGACAGCCCGATCTGGTTGCGGATATGGATGCGATAGGCGTCGACGGTCAGGTCGAACCCGCCGAACCGCAGCACCGTGCCGAGCGACAGGTTGGTCGATTTCTCGGGCTCGAGCGGCAGCCCGCCGAGCCGCGCCGCAACCGGGCTGACCGAGGGGAAGGTGCCGGTCTGGATCGGCGCGCCATTCTGGATCACGGTCGAGATCGAGGTGAAATATTGCTGCTGCAACGCCGGCGCGCGGAAGCCGGTCGAGGCCGTTCCGCGCACCGCGATCCAGGGTGCGACGTCATAGCGTGCGGAGATCTTGCCCGTCCCGGTCGAACCGAAGTCCGAATAATCCTCGCCGCGCCCCGCCAGCCCGATCAGCAGCGCGTCGGTCACCTGCGCCTCGAGATCGAGATAGGCGCTGAAGTTGCGGCGATTGCGGTCGACGACATTGTCGGTCGAGAAGCCGCCAAAGCCCTGCGCGCCCACCGCCGCGCCCGCGACCGCGCCCGTCACGGGCGTAGTGTAGGAGGCACGTTCGCCCGCCTGGATCTCGAAGCTCTCGCGCCGCGCCTCGAGCCCGAAGGCGACGTTGAGCCCCTGCAGCACGTCGAGCTTGCGGTTGACGTCGAGCCCGGCGACCAGCTGGCCATAGATCAGCGCGCCGTCGGAAAAGTCCTGCGGCGTCGCGGCGCCATAGGCATAGTTGGCGGAATTGAGCGTGCGGAAGCCGATCTTGTTGCGGCCATAGCTGACGTTCAGGTCGACGCTCCAATCCGCGACCTCGCCCTTGAGTCCGACCGCCGAATTGATGTCGCGCGACTTGGTGTTGATCAGCGGCAGGAAACCGTCGGGATAGCCGGCCAGCGCGGTCGTCGCGCTCGCCAGCCGCGGGAAGGCCGCGCTGCGCGTGTCGCGGTCCTGATAGCCGAACCAGCCATAGAGGCCCCAGCTGCCCGTCAGCGTCGTGCCGGCATTGGCGAAGACGCTATATTGCTCGACCTG
>NZ_JPJC01000233.1:4607-4978 GCF_000733135.1 Sphingomonas sp. FUKUSWIS1 | reverse complement strand
GATCCGCGTGTCGGGAGCTCGCTGCTCGGCCATCTGATCGCGGCGATCGCGGGGCAGGCGATCACGCGCAAGACGAGCTTCCTGCTCGATTCGCTCGGCTCGCAGGTGTTTGCGCACGGCATCACGATCCGCGACGATCCGCATCGGCCCTACGGATTGCGATCCCGGCCGTTTGACGGCGAGGGCCTGCCGGTGTCGCCGACCGCGATCATCGAACATGGCATGCTCGAAAGCTGGCTGCTCGATTCGGCCTCGGCGCGGCAGTTGGGGCTCGAGCCGACCGGCCATGCCGCGCGCGGCGTCAACGGCGCGCCGGGCGTGTCGACGAGCAACGTCTTCATGGAAGCGGGCACGATGCCCCCCGAGACGCT
>NZ_JPJC01000233.1:0-4403 GCF_000733135.1 Sphingomonas sp. FUKUSWIS1 | reverse complement strand
GCCGGTCGCCGAATTCACGATCGCGGGGAATGCGAAGGACATGTTCCTGGCGATGACCCCCGCCAACGATCTCGAATTCCGCTACGGCATCAACGTGCCCACGTTGCGCGTGGAGGGGATGACGGTGGCGAGTGGCTGAACCGCCCCCGGGTCCCGTCACGACGTTGCGCGCGGCGGTCGAATCGATCGCTGCCGAAGCCGGGCAGATGGCGCTCGCGCGGTTCGGGACCGATTTCCACCGTTGGGAAAAGACGCCGGGCAGCCCGGTGTGTGAGGTCGATATCGATATCGACCGGATGTTGAAGGTGCGGCTGTCCGCACTGCTGCCCGATGCCGGCTGGCTGTCGGAGGAAACCGCCGACAATCCCGCGCGGCTCGCGCGCGACCGGCTCTGGGTCGTCGACCCGATCGACGGCACGCGCGACTATATCCGGGCACGTCCGGGCTGGTGCGTGTCGATCGCGCTGGTCGAGCGCGGGCGGGTGGTGATCGGCGTGCTCGATGCGCCGGCGCGAGGCGAGATCTGGTCGGCGGCGCTGGGGGAAGGCGCGACGCTCAACGGTGCAGTGCTGCGCGCCGGATCCCGCACTGACTTTCCCGGATCGCGCGTGCCGACCGATGCGCTGCCCAAGGCGGACCGCGATCTCGTGGTGGTCGAGAAACCCAATTCTATCGCGCTCAGGATCGCGATGGTCGCGGCCGACCGGGCGGATCTGGTCGCGACGCTGCGCTGGGGAAATGAGTGGGACATCGCCGCCGCCGCGCTGGTCGCGAGCGAGGCGGGCGCCGCAGTGACCGACGCCGTCGGCATCCCGCTGGTGTTCAATAAGCCGCGCCCGCAGGCGTTCGGGGTTGTCGCGAGCACCCGCGGCATCCACCGCGCGGCGATCGCGCGGCTGGCGGATCGGGCGGCGGCTATTCTAGGGTAGGGCTGGGCGCTTCGCTGGACACGAAAAAGGCCGGAGGTTTCCCTCCGGCCTTTTTCGTTTTGGGGAGCGCCGCGGCTAAGCCGCGTCGTCGGACCTCGCGTGAGCGAGGCCGGCCGAGCTTGTAAGCCTGGCCGGCTTCGCCATGCCAGGCTTACGCGCTCTGCTTAGCCCGGCTCGCGCGCTTGCGCTCGTTCGCGTCGAGGAAGCGCTTGCGCAGACGGATCGACTTCGGCGTGACTTCGACCATCTCGTCGTCGTCGATGTATGCGATCGCCTGCTCCAGCGTCGCACGCTTCGGCGGGGACAGGCGGACCTGGTCGTCCTTGCCGCCGCTTGCGCGGAAGTTGGTCAGCGCCTTGGTCTTCATCGGGTTGACCTCGAGGTCGTCCGGCTTGGCGTTCTCGCCGACGATCATGCCCTCATAGAGTGCCTCGCCGTGACCCACGAACAGGATGCCGCGCTCTTCGAGCGGGCCCAGTGCGTAGTTGTTCGCTTCGCCCGAGCCATTCGAGATCAGCACGCCGTTCTTGCGGCCTTCGATCTGGCCCTTGTGCGGACCGTACTTCTCGAACAGCCGGTTCATGATGCCCGTGCCGCGCGTGTCGGACAGGAATTCACCGTGATAGCCGATCATCCCGCGGCTTGGCGCCGAGAAGGTGATGCGGGTCTTGCCACCGGTCGACGGACGCATGTCGGTCATCTCGGCCTTACGGATGTTCATCTTCTCGACGACGGTGCCCGAATGCTCCTCATCGACGTCGATGATGACGGTCTCGTACGGCTCGGTCTTCTTGCCGTCCTCGTCCTCGCCGAACAGCACGCGCGGACGCGAGATGCCGAGCTCGAAGCCCTCGCGGCGCATCGTCTCGATCAGCACGCCCAGCTGGAGCTCGCCACGACCGGCGACTTCGAAGCTGTCCTTGTCGGCTGCCTCGGTCACCTTCACGGCGACGTTCGACTCGGCTTCGCGGAACAGGCGCTCGCGGATCATGCGCGACGTCACCTTGGTGCCTTCACGGCCCGCCATCGGCGAATCGTTCACGGCAAAACGCATCGACAGCGTGGGGGGATCGATCGGCTGCGCGTGCAGCGGCTCGGTCACCGTGATGTCGGCGATCGTGTCGGCGACGGTCGCAACCGAAAGCCCTGCGAGCGAGATGATGTCGCCGGCCTTGGCTTCGTCGACCGGCACGCGGTCGAGGCCGCGGAACGACATGATCTTGGACGCGCGACCCGTCTCGATGATCTTGCCGTCGTTATCGAGCGCGTGGATCGCCTGGTTGGTCTTCACGGTGCCCGAATTGACGCGACCGGTGAGGACGCGGCCGAGGAACGGATCGCGGTCGAGCAGCGTGACGAGGAAGGTGAAGGGCACGCCGGCGACTTCCACGGCGGGGGGCGGCACGTGCTTCACGATCGTCTCGAACATCGGGATCAGCGTGCCTTCGCGCGCGTCCATGTCGGTCGAGGCATAGCCGTTGCGGCCCGAGGCGTAGAGCACGGGGAAATCGAGCTGCTCGTCATTCGCGTCGAGCGACACGAACAGATCGAACACCTCGTCGAGCACTTCCTGGATGCGCGCGTCGTTGCGATCGACCTTGTTGACGACGACGATCGGCTTGAGGCCGAGGGCCAGCGCCTTGCCGGTGACGAACTTGGTCTGCGGCATCGCGCCTTCCGACGAATCGACCAGCAGGACGACGCCGTCGACCATCGACAGGATGCGCTCGACTTCGCCGCCGAAATCGGCGTGGCCGGGCGTGTCGACGATGTTGATGCGAATGCTCTCGCTCTCGCCCGGGGGCGTCCAGTCGACCGAGGTCGGCTTGGCGAGAATGGTGATCCCGCGCTCCTTTTCGAGGTCGTTGGAATCCATTGCGCGCTCTTCGACGCGCTGGTTGTCGCGGAAGGTGCCGGACTGGCGGAAGAGCTGGTCGACCAGCGTCGTCTTGCCGTGATCGACGTGCGCAATGATCGCCACGTTGCGGAGGCTCATGGGAATGCTTTCGGTTTGGACGGAATTTGCAGGCGCGCTTAGCGTTTATTCCGCGATGCGGCAAGTTTGGCGTTTCGATTGCCGGCCGAATGGTTCCCCGCTGCCGGAAAAATCGCCGATCGCGAGCCTGTTTCGGGGTGGGCCGCACCGGTCTCCGGGCGAGCCGCCAAGACGATTGCGTGGCCTGCGTGTATTATCTAGACACCACAGTTGAATGCGGGTGTCGTTCCCCTAGGATGCGGCACCGATTGGAGGATTGCATGGCGACGACACCCGAGACGCTGACGACCGAGCCTGGCCTGGTCCTGACGCCGCCCGACCCCGTGCCGACCGTCTCCGCGACGAAGGCCGCCGGGCTCGTGCCGGTCGATGCGGGGGTGAAGTCGCAGCTCGACGATCGCGTCGCAGGCTTTGTCACCGATCTGGTCGCGCAGGACGTCAACAGCCCTGAATTCGGCAAGCGCGTCGATGCGATCACCGCGATGGGGGCGAAGGAAATCCGCGAGGCGGCGGGCCAGTCGAACCGGTTCCTCGATCGCCCGGTCCGCGCGATGGATCAGGAAACCGGCGTCGGCAAGGATCTGGCCGAGCTGCGCCGCGTCGTCGAGGATCTCGATCCCGGCAAGAAGGGCAACCTGACCGCGCCGCAGAAGCTGTTCGGGATCATCCCGTTCGGCGGCAAGATGCGCAACTATTTCGACGGCTACAAATCGTCGCAAACGCATATCGCGCAGATCCTGAAGAGCCTGTCGTCGGGCAAGGACGAGCTGCTGATGGACAATGCCGCGATCGATACCGAGCGCGCGAACCTGTGGGCGGCGATGGGGCGGCTCGAACAGATGATCCACCTGTCGAAGACGATGGATGCCAAGCTCGAGGACGTCGCGAACGATCTCGACCACAGCGACCCGGCCAAGGCCAAGGCGATCCGCGAGACGGCGTTGTTCTACACCCGCCAGCGCACGCAGGACCTGCTGACGCAGATGGCGGTCACCGTGCAGGGCTATCTCGCGCTCGACCTGGTCAAGAAGAACAATGTCGAGCTGGTGAAGGGCGTCGATCGCGCCTCGACCACGACCGTGTCCGCGCTGCGTACCGCGGTGACGGTCGCACAGGCGCTGACCAACCAGAAGCTGGTGCTCGAACAGATCACCGCGCTCAACACGACGACCGCGAACATCATCGACTCGACCGGCAAGCTGCTGAAATCGCAGACCGCGCAGATCCACGAACAGGCCGCATCGGCGACCATCCCGCTCGAAACGCTGCAACGCGCGTTCCAGAATATCTACGACACGATGGACGCGATCGACGTGTTCAAGCTGAAGGCGCTCGACAGCATGAAGACCACGGTCGGCGCGCTGTCGAACGAGGTCGACAAGTCGCGCGGCTATATCGCGCGGGCCGAGGGGGCGACGCAGGGACAGCTGGGCGGCCCGTCGCCGAGCGCGTTCAAGCTGGAGGCGATGTAGGGCGTG
>NZ_JPJC01000232.1:720-17903 GCF_000733135.1 Sphingomonas sp. FUKUSWIS1 | reverse complement strand
TTGCGCGGCGAACGGATCGCGCTGCTCGGCCAGCCGCGCGACGGGCCGCTCGCGCACCGTGTCGCCGCGCTCGGCGCGCGGGTGATGACCTCGGTCGGCGCGACCACGACGATCCTGCTCGTCGCCGGCCCCGATCCGCAGGCGCGCGCGCTGCGCACGCATCCCGCCCGGCTGAAGGCGGAGGCCTATCGCCGTGACGGTGGCGCGATCCGCATCCTGGGCGAGGCCGACCTAGACGCGCTGCTCCACCGGGTCTGACGTCGGGACGTGCCGGGGATCGGGTAAAGCTTCCGACTTCGCATGCGGCTGTTTGCCCGGCTCGTCCGTTGGGGGCGCGAACATCAGGAGTTTGACGATGAAGGCCATGACGCTGCGATCGCCCGCGGGGCTCGACACGCTGCAGAGCGAAGACCGTGCGGATCCGGGCGTGCCGGGCGCGGGAATGATCCGTGTCGCGCTGCACGGCAGTTCGCTCAACTACCATGATCTGGGCGTCGTCACCGGCCGGATGCCGACCGAGGACGGGCGCATCCCGCTGTCCGACGGCGCAGGCGTGGTCGAGAGCATCGGCGACGGGGTGACCGAATTCGCGGTCGGCGATCAGGTCGTGTCGTGCTTCTTCCCCGACTGGCAGACCGGCACGCCGACGATCGGCGATTTCTCGCGGACGCCCGGCGACGGCATCGACGGCTTCGCACAGGCGCATGTCGTCCTGCCCGCGACCGCCTTCACGCACACGCCCAAGGGCTATGACGCGGTCGAGGCGGCGACGATCACCACCGCCGGGCTGACCGCGTGGCGCGCGCTCGTCGTCGACGGCAAGCTGAAGGCGGGCGACACCGTGCTGCTGCTCGGCACCGGCGGCGTCTCGATCTGGGCGTTGCAGATCGCCAAGGCGATGGGCGCGCGGGTCGCGATCACCTCGTCATCGGATGAGAAGCTCGACCGTGCGCGCGCGCTCGGTGCCGATTTCACGCTCAACTATCGCGACGAGTCCGATTGGGGACGCAAGGTCGTCGACTGGACCGGCGGGCGCGGCGTCGACCATGTCGTCGAGGTCGGCGGCCCGGGCACGCTGGCGCAGTCGATCACTGCGGTCCGTGTCGGCGGGCACATCTCGCTGATCGGCGTGCTGACGGGTAACAGCGGCGAGGTCCCGACCGCCGCGCTGATGGGCAAGCAGGCGCGGCTCCAGGGCCTGATCGTCGGCAGCCGTCAGGAACAGCAGGACTTCGTCCGCGCGATCGACGCGACCGGGATCAAGCCGGTGGTCGACCGCCGCTTCCCGCTCGACCAGCTTGCCGAGGCGTTCGCGCTTCAGCAGAGCGGCGCGCATTTCGGCAAGATCGGCATCGAATGGTAAGCGCAGCGACCGGGTGATCACCCCCGGCGCGGCGGGATCGGTGCCGCGCCGGTCAGCCGCGGCGGGCGGTAGTCGAGCGCGGCGTGGTCCGCGCTCGGATACCGGACCTTGGACGGCCGCCCCTCCCCGCGCATCCGCCGATCCGCCTCGTCCCAGCCGGGCAGGTTCGCGGTCTTGGTAGTCCAGTGGGCGATGCTGGCCTCGTCACACCAGTGCATCAGCTTCGGCATCGCCTTCAGATGCGAGCCGTCGGTAATATAGCGCTTCATGTCCGCGGCATCGCGCCAAACCGTCATCGTCCAGAAGGTCAGTGCACGGTCGCGCAGGATGGCCCCGGCGAGATACCCCTCCGCGCGGCGCACCTGCGCGCTGGTCTTCAGCGCATCGAGCGCAAACAGCGGCACGAACCGCAGCGTGCGCAACCGAAGCCGGGTGATGCTGATAAAGGCCATGCGCGACACCTACGCCTGCCCGCATTGCCCAGCAACTGCACGATCGGCCCTGCACGGCGGAGCGATGCGCGTGCTGGTTCGTTCGACCCGCATATCCCCCCTAAACTCCACGCAGGACACGAGATTATGAGCGATCCCCGCAGCAGCGCCCCCACGTCCTTTCCGAACGAACCGCAGCAGCCGAGCCCCGGTCTCGAGGTCCAGATGCGCAACAAGCCCGATCATGGCGAGGACAGCTATGTCGGCAAGGGGCTGCTGAAAGACCGCGTCGCGCTGATCACCGGCGGCGATTCGGGGATCGGTCGCGCGGTCGCGATCGCCTATGCCCGCGAAGGCGCCGACGTCGCGATCTCCTACCTCGCCGAGGAACAGGCCGATGCCGACGAGACCAAGGCCTGGGTCGAGAAGGCCGGCCGCCGCTGCATCCAGCTGCCCGGCGACATTCGCGACCGCGATCACTGCGCGGCACTGGTCGAGCGCACCGTGGCCGATCTCGGCAAGCTCGACATCCTCGTCAACAACGCCGCCGCGCAGACGACCAACGAAGGGCTCGACGGGATCGACGACGACGAGATGCAGGATGCGTTCTCCGCCAATGTCTTCGCGATGATCCGCCTCGCCAAGGCCGCGGTGCCGCACATGAAGCCGGGCGCCGCGATCGTGAATTCGACCAGCGTGCAGGCGAAGATCGCGACCGAGAACATGATCGTCTATTCGACCACCAAGGGCGCGATCGCGAGCCTGACGATCGGGCTGTCGAACCTGCTCGCCCCCAAGGGCATCCGCGTGAACTGCGTCGCGCCCGGCCCCGTCTGGACGCCGATCCAGCCGATCGCCAAGGGCGGCGACGAGCTCGAGACGCTCGGCCAGAACACGCCGCTTGGCCGCGCGGGCCAGCCGGGCGAGCTCGCCCCGGCCTATGTCCTGCTCGCCTCCGACGAGGGCAGCTACATGTCGGGCGCGCTGCTGCCGGTGACAGGCGGCATGCCGATGCTGTGAGCGCCCGCCCCGCGCTCCACTTTGTCGGGTTTCGCGGCGACGAATACAGCGTCGCGCTGCGCATCTTCGGCCCGCCGGATTTCATCCATATCGGATGGGACCGGTGGGCCCGGCAGGAAGTGATGCCGGGCGACATCGCCGTCTTCGCGCGCGGCACCTCCGACGACGAACCCTCATTCTACAGCGTCCCCGATCTCCGCGAGGGCTGACGCTGCTCCCCCAATTTCTCCAGAACAAAGATCCTTCCATGTCAGACCCCAGCGTCACGACCGACTATTCCGCACGCGATGCGCGGATCGCGATCAACACCTTCACGACGGTGCTGCGCCGACCGCAGGTCCCGCACGAGGTGTTCGCGACCTATTGGCGCGACGTCCACGGACCGCTCTGCTCGCGCATTCCCGGGCTCGGCTGGTACGTCCAGATGCATCTCGATCGCGCGCAGGATGCGCATCTCTGGCCGGCGATCGACGGGATCGCGCCGTTCGACGACTATGTGCTCGATGGCGGGGTCGAGATCGGCTTTGCCAGCGCCGCGGATCAAGAGATTTTCAACGCCGCCTGCCCGATCCTGTTCGCCGACGAACAGAACATGTTCGCCGCGACCGTCGCCTATGCGCTGCCGCAGGGGTCGCGGACGCTGGTCGACCGGATCGCCAACCCGGTGCCCAATGGCGGGGAGAGCATCGACCGGCTGCACGTCCATTTCGGGATCGGCGACACCGATGCCGCCGGGTTTGCGGACTTCATGACGCAGTTCGCCGAGACGCTCGCCGCCGACCCCGCGGTGCTGAAGCTGCGGCTGCATCTGCCCGAGCGCTACGACAATGCGGACCCCGCGCCGCCCGCGCCCGACGTCGCGCACACCGTGCCGCCCGAGCGTGAACAGGTCGCGATCCTCGAATTCGCTTTCGAGACACCGATGACCCGCCGCCGCTTCTTCGCCTCGGACCGCTTCACCGCCACGATCGACGGACAGAAGGCACATATCGGCCATGTCGCGGCGTTCGCGGTCAGCGGCGTCTACACCTATGTCCGTGACGGCGAACTGACCGTCGCGGGCCTCCGCGGCAGCCGTCCCGCGCAGCTGATCGAGCGGCTGGGCGCCGCCAACCAGGTACAGGACGACGTCCGCAAGCTGCTGCTGACCGGGGCGCTCTGACCCCGTTCAATCAATGCGCCAGAAAGACGGGGATCGGGCTGCTGGTCAGCATGGTCCGCGTCACCCCGCCGAACAGCGCTTCGGTAAAGCGCAGATGCCCGAACCCGCCCATCACGACATAGCCGTACTGCCCGCTCGCGGCGGCGGCGAGCAGCTGTTTGGGCGCGCCGCCGGGCTGGACTTCGATCCGGCGGATGACGGGGTGGATGTCGTAGCGCGACAGATAGGTGGCGGCGTCCTCGATCGGCGACGCCATCGCCCCGTCGTCGACCGAGAACAGCGTGACCTGGTCCGCGAGCCTGAGCATCGGCACCGCCGCGCGCAGCGCCGCCGCGGCGCAGGGCGACCCGTCCCACGCGACCAGTGCGGTCGCCAGATCGATCCCCCGGGACTCGCCCGGCACCGCAAGCACCGGCTTGCCCGACTTGACGATCAGCTCGCTCGCGGTGCGGCGCATGTCGATCACCGACGGGTTGTCGAGCCGGCGGTTGAGGACGATGACGTCGGCGAGCGCCGCGGCACGGACGATGCACGCCGCCGCCTCCCCGGTCGCATCGACCCAGTCCCACGCGACATCCTCGCGCGCGAACCGAGCCTCGAGCGTCACCTTGTTGGCACGCTCGCGCGTCGTTTCGTCCGCCAGCACCGCCGCCATCGCATAGCCGGCCTCGCTATAGTCGTTGCCCAGGATCGGCGGGATATAGGTCACGTCGAGACAGGTGATATGCCCCGTCAGCGCACGCCCGAGATCGAGCGCGGCCTGGAGCCGGGCCTCCTGGCCCTCGTCGTCATGCGCCAGCACCAGAATGTTTTTCATCGGACGCCTTTCGGGTTGGATACAGCCCCGGTGCTAGGCCGTCCGGCGGGCGCGCGTTATTGCGGTTTATACGGATCCGCCCCGGGTTGCGGGGTCGCAGGCCGCTCGGTGAATTCGCGCTCGACGATCGTGATGCGCGCGACCATCGCGACGAAGAAGGCGGTCGACCAGCCGAGCAGGATCACGCCATTGGCGCCCTCGATCGCGCCGACGATCCGCCACGATTCCCCGAGCAGCACGTCGCCATACCCGATCGTCGCATAGGTCGAGGTCGAGAAATACAGCGCGGTGCCGAAATCGGCGAGCGCGCCCGTCCCGCTGTACAGCAGCGCATAGGCCCAGATCTCGATCCCGTGGACGACGAACAGCGCGGTCGCGGCGCCGACGATGCCGATCACGTCATGCCAGCGCCGCCGCACCCCGGTCCTGCGCCCCTGCCGCCGGATCACCAGCAACAGCCCGGCCAGCCCGGCAAGGTGGACCAGGATGGTGGCCAGCACCATGCCCGTCGCCACCGCGAGCTGGACGAAGAGGTTCATCGGCCGAGCCTAGGGCGGCTACCCGCGCTTTCCCATGCGGGTATCTACCTAGAGCGGCCCCGGTGCAGGCGGGATGAACACTGTACGCCGATGGCCGCGCGGCGTAGAACCGGACGACCGGGGAGACAGCAGATGACGGCACGACGCGATGGCGCACGGCGCTACAATTTGGGCGCGATCGCGTTCCACTGGATCATCGCAGCGCTGGTCTTCATCCAGCTCTATGTCGGCTGGACCTTTGCCGACATGCCGCGCGGCGACCTGCGCACCGGCTGGTTCGACTGGCACAAGACGCTCGGCTTCACGATCCTCCTGCTCAGCATCGCCCGGCTGATCTGGCGGATCGCCAATCCGCCGCCGCCCTTCCCCGCTGCACTCCAGACCTGGGAACGCGTGCTCGCCCGCGCCAACCACGCGCTGTTCTACGTCATCCTGATCGGCCTGCCCGCGACCGGGTGGATGTATCTGTCGACGGGCAAGCCCGCGCTGACCAGCAGCACCACCTCGCTGATCGGCGGCTTGAGCTGGCCGTTCATCCCCGGCCTGCCGCGCGGCGCGCATGAGGGGTTCGAAGAGGCGCACGGCCTGCTCGTCTGGCTGACCTGCGCGCTGCTCGTCCTGCATGTCGGCGCCGCGCTGAAGCATCAGTTCGTCGACCGTATCGGCAACCGGATGCTGCCGTCGGGCGCGCGGGGCGACGGCTGACCGCCGCCCCGCCGCCTCAGCGACGCGGCATCCGCGCCGCGGTCGCCTCGATCTCGACGAGGTAATTGGGGCCTGCGAGTGCTGCGACCTGCACCGTCGACCGCGCGACCGTATGGGGGTTGTCCGCGCTCCCGAAGAACTGCTTGAAGCCGTCGTTCATGCCGGCAAAGTCCATCTTGCCGTCGCCGCGCTTCGGATCCGCGGTAACGAACACCGTCAGCTTGTAGACATCGGCCATCGTGTAGCCATGCTCGGCCAGGATCGCCTTGATCTTCGTGAAAATGCTGACCGTCTGCGTCCTGGTGTCGCCGAACGACTCGACGCCGGTGACCGGTTTCGACGGATCGATCGGCGCGGCGAGCTGCCCCGACAGCACCAGCGTCTCCGCGCCCGCGGGGATGGTCACGCTCTGCAGGATCAGCGACGGTCCCGGCCCGGGATTGGCGTGGCGGACGATCTGCGCGGTTGCCGGCGTCGCGAGCATCGCCGCCGTTGCTAGGCCCAGACCGGCACGGGTCAGTCTGCGCGAGACGCGGTTCACGATCGGTCGCACTGGCATGGTCGTCTCTCCCAAATATTCGGTGGTCCCGCGCGTCAGGACGCGTCGGGTGTGTGAAGGGCTTTGGTCATCGGCACGAACGGGACCGCGATCCCGTCCGCGTCGACGGTGATCCCGGGCTCCGCGACGAAGCCGTGGCTTTCGTAAAAGGGGACCCCCGACAGCGTCGCCATCAGCGCGAGCTTGTCGAAGCCCGCCGCGCGCGCCGCCGCCTCGCTCGCCGCCATGATCGCCGATCCCACCCCGCGCCGCGCAAAGCCGGGGGCGGTAAACATCGCACGGATCCGCGCCGCATCCTGCCCCGGTACCAGCAGCGCGGCGGACCGGTCGGCATAGCGATCGCCGCCGAACAGCGTGGCGAAGCGGCTCCACCCCCCGCACCCCGCCAGCGCGCCGTCGATCTCCGCGACCAGATAGCTGCTGTCGTCGACCAAATCGGTGTCGACCCCGAAGATCGTCCGGATCGCACTCGCCAGCGCATCGGGAGCGTAGAAGCCCTGCCCCAACGTCGCCGCCGACGTCGCGATCAGCTGCTCCAGCGCGGGGACATCCTCGCGCCGTGCCGCCCGGATCGTCACCCCGCCCGTCGTCGCCGTGCTCATCACCATGCCGATCACGCCGCCACCCGGTCCGGCCGCGCACCCAGATCGGCACGCTGAAGCCCCGCGATCGCGGCGATCGCATGATGCGCGGACTGGACCGCGCCTTCCTGCCATCCCGGCGTCTGGCTCAGCGCGGCGCTGGCAAAGACGGTGCGGCCCGCGGGCTGGCACAACAGACGATAGCCTTCGGTATCGATATCACCCTCCTGATGCCCCGCCATCCCGACGAACCAGTTCGGCCATGGCCCCAGGCTGTACGGAATCTTGTTCCAGTTGACCGCGACGCCATTGACCAGATCCTTGCCGTGCCCCGGGTGCAGCCGCTCGACCGCCGCGCGCGCGCGCTCGACCTGGTCGGCGATCGGCAGCTTCGCAAAGCCTTCCGCCCGCTCCCCCGAGGTATAGCAGGCCAGCAGCATCCCGCGCGGACTGAACAACCCCGCACTCGGATACCAGATCAGCGACGTCTCGCCACCGACGAACGAGATGCCGCCATAGATCTGGTCCTGTTCCCAGAAGCGCGGCGAATCGAACGCGACCTTGTTCGAATGGTCGTACACCACGCCCGCAATCGCCTGCGCGACGGGTTTCGCAAAGTCGCAATCGACCTTGGCGAGCACAGGAAAGGGGATGGTGCAGACCGCGAAATCGGCGCGCGCGATCCGGCCCGCGCCCGTCTTCGTATCGCGCCAGGCGATCTCGACGCCATCGGGGCGGTTGCGGATCCGTGTCACGTCCGCGCCGCGCACCACCTTGCGGGCCAGCGCGCGCTCGAACCCCGCGGGGATCCGGTCCATCCCGCCGACCGGCTGGAACATCGTCGCCTGCATGTAGACATTGTCCTCGAACAGCATCGCCGGCAGCTGTTCGTTGGCGAGCAGCCGGTCGAGCGGCATCGGCGCGGGCGGTCGCGCGAAGACGCCGACGCCCGCATCGGGAAACGCCTGGAATCCCGATCGCAACGTCCCCGCGAAATGCCCCGTCGCGTCGAGATCGCCATAGGTCTTGAGAAACGGCAGCAGCGCCTGCTTGTCCGCCGCGCTGAGACTCTGGTCGAGCGCGCCCTGGTTGACCGCCTTCATCAGCAGTTCGGCGACATGCCCGCGCGTGTCGTTGATCGCGGTGCGCATCCGCACCTTGTCGCCCTTCTGCCCCATCAGGAAGGCGCTGCGGCTCGAATTGATCTCGACCTCGAGCGGAACGCCGAGCTTGCCGCAATAGCCGAGGATGCGGTGGTGGAAGCTCGGCAGCCGCGCCGGCCCGGCGTTGAAATAGGCGCCGTCGGAGAAGCGCGCGACCTGGTCCGCCTCGCCGTCCATCACGATCCGGTCACCGTCGCGGACCGTCCAGTTGCGCCCGCCGACCCGGTCGCGCGCCTCGAGCACGGTGACGTCGAACCCCGCCTGCTGCAGTTCATAGGCGGCGACCAGCCCGGCGATCCCCGCCCCCAGCACGATCACCGACCGCCCCTTGCCAAAGCCGGCGGGCAGATCGGGCATCGGCGCCGCCGCCGCGACATTGCCCGCGATCCCGAGCGCCTCCATCGCGCCGAAGGTCGCGGCCGCGCCGCCCGCCATGCCGATATGCTGTAGGATCGATCGCCGCGTGATCATCTGTGAGTCCGCCCCGTTTGCGCGGCCTCGACCGCGCGTCCCCTGGAAAGTCGCTCACCTTCGCGTCGTCCGTCCTGTTGGCTCGGATCCGCGGCACACTCCCCCGGCGACCGGCGCGTTGCCCGCACCAGCTCGTTATCGTTCGTCCCTGCGTTTTGTTATGACCCCATGACACCCCAATTGAATCGATCGCGCAAGCAGTTTTTGTCCTGTTTCGCGCGCATCCCGGTGCTATTGTTACGCGCAAGGAGATTGCGGTATTCCAATCCATCGCTCCGCCGCCGCGCGGTGCCGGTCCGTCCATCATGCACGGCGCAGGCCGGGGCAATCGGCAGAACCCGCGGCAACCCGCACCCGCCATCCCGCGTTAAGCCCGCGCACATGATCAAGGTCGCCAGCTATAATATCCACAAGGGCATCGGTCTCGACCGCCGCCGGAACCCCGAACGCGTGGTCGAGGTGCTGCGCGAGATCGACGCCGACGTCATCGCGCTGCAGGAGGCGGATCGGCGGTTCGGCACACGCGCCTGCGTGCTGCCCTATCACCTGCTCGAGGAGCATAGCGACTGGAAGCCGATCCCCGTCAGCCTCAGCGCGCTGAGCATGGGGTGGCACGGCAATGTCGTGCTGGTGCGCAAGTCCGCGGTGATCGTCGACAGCGAGGCGATCCACCTGCCCTCGCTCGAGCCGCGCGGCGCGGTGATGGCGGACGTGCGGACCACGGGCGGGATGATCCGCGTCGTCGGCATGCATCTCGACCTGTCGGGGCTGTGGCGACGGCGTCAGGCGGCGGCGGTGCTCGCGCATGTCGACGCCTGCGCGACCCGCCACCCGACCGTGCTGATGGGCGACCTCAACGAATGGAGCGCGGGCTCGGGCTGTCTGCGCGACTTCGGCCGAGACTTCGCGTTCGCCGATACCGGCGCGAGCTTCCATTCGCGCCGCGCGATCGCCCGGCTCGACCGGATCATGGCGTCGCGCGACCTGCGCATCGCTAGCTGCGGCGTGCACAGCAGCGCCGCCGCGCGCAAGGCGTCGGATCATCTGCCGATCTGGGCGACGCTGGAACCCGCATGACGCGGACCGTTCCCGTCAGCTCTTATCGCTGCCCGGTCGGGGGCTGAGCAGGTGCGCGAGAAGGAACTGCGCCTCGCCCTGGTCTGCTATGGCGGGATCAGCCTGGCCGTCTACATGCACGGCATCACCAAGGAGATCTGGCATCTCGTCCGCGCCAGCCACGGCCATCATGCCGGTGGTGACCGCGGGACCGGCAGCCAGGCGGTCTACCGCGACCTGCTCGACGAGATCGAGGCGCAGGGTGCGCTCAAGGTCCGCGTGCTCGCCGACATCATCGCCGGCGCCAGCGCGGGCGGGATCAACGGCATCTTCCTCGCCCAGGCGATCGCGACCGGGCAGAGCCTCGATCCGCTCACCGATCTCTGGCTGAGCTCGGCCGATGTCGAGGCGCTGATCGATCCCCATGCCGCGCCGCATTCGCGCTTCTCGAAGGCCTGGGCCCTGCCGCTCGCCTGGATGGCGGCGGGGCGCAGCGCGGACAAGGTCCAGACGCTCGACGACACGACGCGCGAGGAGGTGAAGGCCAAGCTGTCGCATTTCGTCCGCTCGCGCTGGTTCGAGCCCCCGTTCGGCGGCGCGACCTTTACCGGGCTGCTGCTCGACGCGTTCGACGCGATGGCCGCCAGCGAACGCGGGCCGCGGCTGTTGCCGCCGGGCCAGCCGCTCGACCTGTTCGTGACGGTCACCGATTTCACCGGCCATCCCGAACGGCTCAAACTCAATTCGCCGCCCGAGGTGGTCGAGACCGAGCACCGCGTCGTCGTCGACTTTTCCGATCATGGCGCGCCGACCGACAGCCTGGCGGGCATCCCCGAACTCGCCTTCGCCGCACGCGCGACGTCGAGCTTTCCGGGTGCGTTCCCGCCGTTCATGGTCGCCGAGCTCGACGGCGTGCTCGCCGATCGCAAGACGGCTTGGGCGTCGCGCGATGCCTTCCTCAAGCGCATCCTGCCCCGCCAGTCGGCGACCAACGGCGCGGATCAGGTCGTGCTGATCGACGGATCGGTGCTCGCCAACGCGCCGTTCCGCCCCGCGATCGACGCGCTGAAGGAACGCCCCGCGCGCCGCCAGATCGACCGCCGCTTCGTCTATATCGATCCGTCGCCGGGAATGAAGTTCCGCCTCCCGCCACAGAACGGCACGCCGGGCTTCTTCCAGACGATCATCGGCGCGATCAGCGAATTGCCCCGCCAGCAGCCGATCCGCGACAATCTCGACGCGATCGCCGCGCGCTCGGCGCAGATCGACCGGATGCGCGCGATCATCGATGCGATCCGCCCCGATGTCGAGGCGGAGGTCGAGCAGCTGTTCGGGCATACGCTGTTCCTCAACAGCCCGACCGCGGCGCGGCTCGCCAACTGGCGCGCGCGTGCGCAAAAGGCGGCGGCGGCCAGCGCGGGCTATGGCTATGCCGCCTATGGCCATCTGAAGGTCGCGGGCGTGGTCGAGACGCTGACTTCGCTGCTGTTCCACGCCGGCGGCGAACCCGGGCCGCAGCGCTGGGACCGGATCCGCGCGGCGATCGCGACCGCGGTGACGGCGAGCGGCGCCGAGGAGATCGGCGCGGCGCATGGCGGCGGCGCGAGCCCCGCGACGATCGCGTTCCTGCGACGCTTCGATCTCGGCTTCCGGATCCGCCGATTGCGCCTGATGGCGCGCCGCCTGACGGTGCTCGAAGCCGAGGTCGAGGAGGTCGCACTCGCCCCGATCCGCGACGCGATCTACGCGTCGCTGTCGGACTATCTCGAATGCCAGCGGACCGATGCGCATGCCGCGCTGCGCCGCGAGGTCCGAACGCTGCGCGACGACGCGATGCCGCTGCTCGACGCGCTGGCCGCCTCGCTCGACCTCAACCGCCGCGACGCCGAGACTGATGTGCGGCTCGCGGAGGCGTTCGTCGCGCTCGACCGGCCGGTGCGCCGCTCGATGCTGCTCGCCTATCTCGGCTTCCCCTATTTCGACACCGCGACGCTGCCGCTGCTGCAGGGTGAAGGACTCGACGAATTCGACCCGATCAAGGTCGACCGGATCGCCCCCGACGACGCGGTCGCGATTCGCTCGGGCGGGGCGGAGGCGACGCTGAAAGGGATCCAGTTCAACAGCTTCGGCGCGTTCTTCAGCCGTGCCTACCGCGAGAACGACTATCTCTGGGGCCGGCTGCACGGTGCCGAACGGATGATCGACATCACCGTCTCGACGCTGCCCCCGTCGGTGCGGATGAAGCCCGGCCGTGTCGCCGCGATCAAGCGCGCCGCGTTCCTCGCCATCCTCGACGAGGAGGAGGAACGGCTGACCGCTGTGCCCGGCCTGTTCGCGGATCTGCGCCGCGAGATCGGCTGAAACGCACCGTCGGCGACCGCCAGCCCGGTCCGGAACAGGGTTAAGTTGGCGCAAGGCTGGCCAAAAGCGGACGGCGGCTTTACCCCCGGGCGGATGCAAGGGGATAAGTCATGCAGTTCCTGAAGATCCTGTTCTGGTGCCTGCTGGCGTTCATCGCCGCAGTCTTCACCATCGCCAACTGGGCGACCGTGCCGATCCGGCTCTGGGGCGGCCTGATCGCCGACGTGAATCTGCCGATGCTGTTGCTGGTCACGTTCCTGATCGGGTTCCTGCCGACCTTGCTCTACAATCTCGCGATGCGCTGGCGCCTGCGTCAGCGGCTCGCGACCGCGGAGCGGACGATCCTCGACCTGCGCGCCGCGCATGCCGTGCCGCCGGTGGGCTACCCTACCCCGTCCTATCCGACTCCGTCCTACCCTGAGGAACCGGCAGTCGCGTCCGCCATCCCGCCCGCCGCCGCGCCGACCGCGGTCCCGCCGGGAGTCGCATGATGAGCAGCCCGATCTATGTCGCGATCGACACCCCCGATCTGGCCCGCGCCAAGGCGATCGCCGGTCGCGTCCGCCACCATGTCGGCGGGATCAAGCTCGGCCTCGAATTCTTCTGCGCGCACGGCCAGCCCGGCGTGCATGCGATGGCCGAGTTCGAGCTGCCGATCTTCCTCGATCTCAAGCTGCACGACATTCCCAATACCGTCGCCAAGGCGGTGCAGGCGCTCGGCGGGCTCGCCCCCGCGATCCTGACCGTCCATGCCAGCGGCGGTCGCGCGATGCTCGAGGATGCGAAGGCCGCCGCGCCAGTCGGGACCAAGGTCATTGCGGTGACGATGCTCACCAGCCTCGATGCGTCCGATCTCACCGCCACCGGGATCACCGGCAGCGCGCATGACCATGTCGCACGGCTGACAGAACTGGCGCGCGACTCCGGGGTCGACGGCATCGTCTGCTCGGGCGCCGAAGTCGCCGCGGCCAAGGCGATCTGGCCCAAGGGGTTCTTCGTCGTGCCCGGTGTCCGCCTTCCCGACGGCCATGTCGGCGACCAGAAGCGCGTCGTCACCCCGCGCGCGGCGCTCGACGCCGGCGCCTCGATCCTCGTGGTCGGTCGCCCGATCACCCAGGCCGAAGACCCCGACACCGCCGCCCGCGCGATCGCCGCGACGCTCTGACCCCGCCGTCCACGGTCATCCCGACGATCTACCCCCGTCATCCTGACAGAGAATGTGGGAATTCACAGGCCGCCGGGATCTAAGGAACACCATGACTACCGCCAAGATCTGCGGCCTCTCGACCCCCGCGACGCTCGACGCCGCGATCCGGCACGGGGCGAGCCATGTCGGCTTCGTCTTCTTCCCCGCCTCGCCGCGCCACGTGACCTTCGACAAGGCCGCCGAACTCGCCGCGCGCGTGCCGGGCCATGTCGCCAAGGTCGGCGTGTTCGTCGATCCCGAGGACGAGATGCTCGAACAGGCGATCGCATCCGCGGCGCTCGACGTGCTGCAGCTCCACAAGGTCACGCCCGCACGCGCCGCCGCGATCCGCGCGCGGTTCGGGATCGAGCTATGGGTCGCCGTCGCAGTGCGCACGCGCGGCGATCTCGACGGCGCGCACGCGTTCGTCGGTGTCGCGGATCGCATCCTCTACGACGCCAAGACGCCCGATTCGGCCGCGCTGCCCGGCGGGATGGGGCTGCGCTTCGACTGGGACCTGCTCGACGGGTTCCGGCATCCGCTGCGCTGGGCGCTGTCGGGCGGGCTCGACCCGGCGAATGTCGCCGAGGCGATCCGGCGCACCGGCGCAGAGCTGGTCGACGTGTCGTCAGGGGTGGAGAGCGACCCCGGCACGAAGGACGACGCCAGGATCGCGGCATTTCTGAAGGCGGTTGCTGCGTTCTAGCACCACCCCGGCGAAGGCCGGGGCCCAGTTGGGGACGGTACATTGCCAGGTCCTGCCCGTCACCACGACCTTCCCGACTGGGCCCCGGCCTTCGCCGGGGTGGTGCGTATCGGAAACGCTAGGGGTGACAGCGTTTTCCGAAATGCTAAAGCGCTCCGCATGAACGCTCCCAATTCCTACCGCGCGCAGCCCGACGAACGTGGCCATTTCGGCGATTTCGGCGGCCGTTACGTCGCCGAGACGCTGATGCCGCTCGTCCTCGAACTCGACGAGGCGTATCGCGCCGCCAAGGCCGACCCTGCGTTCAAGGCGCAGTTCGACGACCTGCTCGAACATTATGTCGGCCGCCCGAGCCCGCTCTATTACGCCGAACGCCTTACAGAGGCGCTGCGTGAATCCGCAGAACCTGGCATGGGTGCGCAGATCTGGTTCAAGCGCGACGAACTCAACCACACCGGCGCGCACAAGATCAACAACTGCATCGGCCAGATCCTGCTCGCGATCCGGATGGGCAAGACACGGATCATCGCCGAGACCGGCGCGGGCCAGCACGGCGTCGCGACCGCGACCGTCTGCGCGCGCTTCGGCCTGCCCTGCGTGATCTACATGGGCGCCAAGGACGTCGAGCGTCAGGCGCCCAACGTGTTCCGCATGAAGCTGCTGGGTGCGGAAGTCCGTCCCGTGACCAGCGGCGCGCACACGCTGAAGGACGCGATGAACGAGGGGATGCGCGACTGGGTCGCGAACGTCCACGACACCTTCTACATCATCGGCACCGCGGCGGGCCCGCACCCCTATCCCGAGATGGTCCGCGATTTCCAGAGCGTGATCGGCACCGAGGCGCGCGCGCAGATGCTCGACCGCGTCGGCCGCCTGCCCGACCTGCTCGTCGCCGCGATCGGTGGCGGATCGAACGCGATCGGGCTGTTCCACCCGTTCCTCGACGATGCCGATGTCGCGATGCTCGGCGTCGAGGCGGCGGGCCATGGGCTCGACAAGCAGCATGCAGCGAGTCTTGCGGGCGGCTTCCCCGGCGTGCTCCACGGCAACAAGACCTATCTGCTGCAGGACGAGGACGGCCAGATCACCGAGGCGCATTCGATCTCGGCGGGGCTCGACTATCCGGGCATCGGCCCCGAGCATGCCTGGCTGCGCGACATCGGCCGCGTCGACTATGACAGCGCGACCGATCAGGAGGCGCTCGACGCGTTCCAGCTGCTCTGCCGGACCGAGGGCATCATCCCCGCGCTCGAACCATCGCATGCCATCGCCACAGTGACCAAGAAGGCGCGCACGATGCGGCAGGACCAGATCATCCTCGCCAATCTGTGCGGCCGCGGCGACAAGGACATCTTCACGGTGGCCGAAGCGCTCGGGGTGGCGATTTGAGCCGCCTCGCCGCCACCTTCGCGCGCACCGCGGCCGAGAACCGCGCCGCGCTCGTCGCGTTCGTCACCGCGGGCGATCCCTCGACCGCCGCGACGCCGGCGATCCTCGACGCGCTCGTCGCGGGCGGCGCCGATGCGATCGAGCTCGGCATGCCGTTTACCGACCCGATGGCCGATGGCCCCGCGATCCAGGCCGCCAACATCCGCAGCCTCGCGCAGGGGACGCGCACCGCGGACATCCTCGCGATCGCCACCGCCTTCCGCGCGCGCCATCCCGAGACGCCGCTGGTGCTGATGGGATACGGCAACCCGATGCTGCGGCGCGGCGCGGACTGGTTCGCGCAGGCCGCGGCTGCCGCGGGCGTCGACGGCGTGATCTGCGTCGATGTGCCGCCCGAGGAAGACGATGCGCTTGGGCCCCAGCTGCGCGCCGCCGGGATCGACCTGATCCGCCTCGCCACCCCGACCACCGACGCGGCCCGGCTGCCGACCGTGCTCGATGGCGCGAGCGGGTTCCTCTATTACGTCTCGGTCGCGGGCATCACCGGGCTGCAACAGGCGCAGCAATCCTCGATCGAGGACGCGGTCGCGCGGCTGAAATCGCAGACCGACATCCCGGTCGCGGTCGGCTTCGGCATCCGCACCCCCGAGCAGGCGGCGAACGTCGCGCGCGTCGCCGACGGCGTCGTGGTCGGCTCGGCGATCGTCGAGCTGGTCGCGCAGCACGGCACCGCTGCGGCCGAGCCCGTCCGCGCCTATATCACGTCTCTCGCCGATGCCGTCGCGTCCGCAAGAAAGGAAATTCGCATGGAGATCGGCGCATGAGCTGGCTCAACAGCGTCCGCAACGTCCTGCCGTTCGTCGCCAAGCGCGAGACGCCCGAAAATCTCTGGCACAAGTGCAAGGGCTGCGGGCAGATGGTCTTCACCAAGGAGCTGGAGGAAAATCTCCACGTCTGCCCGAAATGCGACCATCACGACCGCATCGGGCCGAAGATCCGTTTCGCACAGCTGTTCGACGAAGGCAGCTGCAGCGAGCTGCCCGCGCCGCCGGTGCCCGAGGATCCGCTCAAGTTCCGCGACCAGAAGCGCTACACCGATCGCCTCAAGGCGGCACGCACCGACAACAGCGAGCGTGACGCGCTCGTCAATGCCCGCGGCGCGATCGACGGCCACCGCGTCGTCGTCGGCGTGCAGGATTTCGGCTTCATGGGCGGATCGATGGGCCTCGCGGTCGGCGAAGCGTTCGTCCGCGGCGTCGAGGCAGCGATCGAGGATCGCGTGCCCTATGTGATCTTCACCGCCAGCGGCGGCGCACGCATGCAGGAGGGTATCCTCAGCCTGATGCAGATGCCGCGCAGCACCGTCGCGATCCAGATGCTCCACGACGCCGGCCTGCCCTATATCGTCGTGCTGACCGATCCGACATCGGGCGGCGTGATGGCAGCCTATGCGATGCTCGGCGACGTCCAGATCGCCGAACCCAAGGCGACGCTCGCCTTCACCGGCCGCCGCGTGATCGAGAGCACGATCCGCGAGAAGCTGCCCGAGGATTTCCAGACGTCGGAATATTATCTCGAACACGGGATGATCGACATGGTCGTCCACCGGAAAGACCTGCGCGAACAGCTCGGCACCGTCATCGGCTATCTGAGCGCCCGCGAAGCGGCGTAACC
>NZ_JPJC01000232.1:0-597 GCF_000733135.1 Sphingomonas sp. FUKUSWIS1 | reverse complement strand
CAGCCCAGCACTGCTGCGCCCGGAACCGCCCCTCACCCCAAGCCCTCTCCCCGAGGGGAGAGGGAGTTAGAAGAATGCCCGACCACGCCACCTCCTCCTCCCCCGCCGTCCAGGCGCAGCTCGACCGGCTGACCACGCTGTCGCCCGGCGCCGACATCCTCGGCCTCGAGCGCATCACCGCGTTGCTGGCGCGGCTCGGCGACCCGCATCTGTCGCTGCCGCCGGTGTTCCATGTCGCGGGCACCAACGGCAAGGGATCGACCTGCGCGTTCCTGCGCGCCGCGATCGAGGCGGCGGGGCTCAGCGTCCATGTCTATTCGAGCCCGCACCTCGTCCGCTTCAACGAACGCATCCGCCTCGCCGGCCGGCTGCTCGACGACGACGCGCTCGCCGCGCTGCTGTCCGAGGTGCTCGACCACGCCGCGGACCTGCAGGCGAGCTTCTTCGAGGTCACCACCGCCGTCGCGTTCCTCGCCTTCGCGCGGACGCCCGCCGCGGCGACTATCGTCGAGGTCGGGCTGGGTGGCCGGCTCGACGCGACCAACGTCATTCCGAACCCCGTCGTTACCGGCATCGCCGCGCTCGGGATCGACCATC
>NZ_JPJC01000231.1:0-4305 GCF_000733135.1 Sphingomonas sp. FUKUSWIS1 | reverse complement strand
TGATCCAGCACCCGCTCCCCCCGCGCCCGCTCCTCAGCATCCCGCGCACGCTCCGCCTTGGTCCGCCCGAACGCCGCGCGGTTCGCGTCCGCCACCACCCCCGCCTCGCGCCGCGCCCGCGCTTTGCGCGCACGCCGCAAATTGATGATCTCGCCCATGAATCCCCTCGCACCCCGCTTGCCAGCATCCCGCCGGCGCTACAGACTGCCCCTCCTATGCGCCATCCCGTCCTGCTGTCCGCCCTTCTCCTGCTCCCCGCCGCCGCGTCGGCGCAGGCACTGCCGCCCGGCGCCTGGGCGATCACCTCGACCGCGGTCGAGCTCGTCATTCCGGGTGCGCCGGGGTTTATCCTGCGGATGATGCGCGGAAAATCGAAGACCGAGCGCAAATGCCTGCCGCCCGAACAGGCCTCGTCGGGCGTCGCCGCGCTGTTCGTCCCCAAGCCCGAGGCGCGCTGCACCGTCGAGCGCGCGCAGTTCTCGGGCGGGCGGATCGATCACGTCATGACCTGTCCGCAGAAAAAGGGGCCGCCGATGCGGATCGTCCGCGCGGGCAGCTATGGCGCGACCGGTTTCACCGCGCGGATGACGATGACCGGCGAGACCGACAAGGGCGCGATGCGCATCGTCGCGGATCAGGTCGCGGCGCGCACCGGTCCTGTCTGCAAACGCTGACGCCAGGATCTGGAATGGCACGATATTTCGTGCCCGCGAGCGGCATCGCCTCTGGCGGCCGGCTCCGGAAAGTTTCTGGTCGGGGCGACAGGATTCGAACCTGCGACCCCCACACCCCCAGTGTGATGCGCTACCAGGCTGCGCTACGCCCCGACCGAAGGGCGCGCATTATGCGGATGTTGCGCGCGATGCAAGCACGCGATTGCGGCAAAGCCCATATTCGTCCGTCTCATCGCGGCCCGGCCACGCTTCACCGGCGCACATTGGTTGCGCGGGGCGGCAACCGGTGATAGCGGCATCGCCCATGCGAGCGCGGGCGTATGGCGCCTGCCCACCAGCCAAAACGGGACTCCATGTTCATTTCCCCAGCATATGCGCAGGCCGCCGGCGAGACGGCGACATCGGGCGGCATCGCCTCGTTTCTGAGCCTCGCGCCGCTCTTCCTCGTCTTCATCGTCTTCTATTTCCTGATGATCCGTCCGCAGCAAAAGCGGATGAAGGCGCTCCAGGCGTCGGTCGCGGCGGTCAAGAAGAATGACAGCGTCGTCACCGCGGGCGGCATCATCGGCAAGGTGACCAAGGTCGAGGACGCGTTCGTCGAGGTCGAGATCGCACCCAACACGCGAGTCCGCGTCGTCAAGGCGACGCTCACCGACATCACCAGCCCGAACACGAAGCCGGCGAACGACTGATGTTGGATTTCCCCCGCTGGAAGGTCGCGTCGATCATCGGCCTGCTGGCCGTGCTCTGCGCGCTTGCGATCCCGAGCTTCTTCTCCGAATCGACGACCAGCAAGTGGGGGGCGATTCCGCATAAGCGGATCAACCTGGGTCTCGATCTGGCGGGCGGCAGCTATCTGCTGCTCGAGGCGGACACCGCCGATCTCGCCAATTCGCGGATCGAGGCGATGCGCGACAGCATCGCGGGCACGATGCGCAACGGCACGCCGCGCATCGCGATCGGCGATATTTCGGTGCGTGGCGGGCAGCTTAGCTTCCTGCTCCGCGATCCGAGCCAGGTCGATGCCGCGCGCGAGCGGCTGCTCTCGATCACCGGCGGCGGCGCCGGGATGAGCGGCCAGCGCGAATGGGACATCAACGTCGTCGACACCAGCCGGTTCGTGCTCAAGCCGACCGAGGCCGGGCTCCAGCAGGCGATCGACACCGCGATGAAGGACGCGACCGAAGTCGTCCGCCGCCGCATCGACGAACTCGGCACCAAGGAGCCGACGATCGTCCGCCAGGGCGCGACGCGTATCGTCGTCCAGGTGCCGGGCCTGCAGAATCCGCAGGCGCTCAAGAACCTGCTCGGCAAGACCGCAAAGCTCGAATTCAAGCTGGTCGACGAGACCGCGAACCCCGCCGATCTCGTCAAGGGCATCGCCCCCGTCGGCAGCCAGGTCATTCCTTACCCCGGCAATCCGCAGGGCATTCCGTTCATCGCGGTCAAGCGATCGGTGATCATCTCGGGCGATCAGCTCGCCGATGCCCGCCAGGAGTTCGAGCCGCAGACCAACGCGCCGCAGGTGGCGATCACCTTCGACGCGGTCGGTGGACGACGTTTCGCCAAGGTCACGCAGGAAAACACGAACAAGCCGTTCGCGATCATCCTCGACAATTCGGTGATCTCCGCGCCCAACATCAACGAGCCGATCCTCGGTGGTCGCGCCTCGATCTCGGGCAATTTCACCACCGAATCGGCGAACGCACTCGCGATCTCGCTGCGATCGGGCAAGCTGCCGATCAATCTGAAGATCATCGCCGAGAGCACCGTCAGCCCCGATCTCGGCAAGGATTCGATCCGCGCCGGCGTGCTGGCCAGCATCGTCGCGGCGCTCGCGGTGATCGTGTTCATGTTCGTGACCTATGGCCGGTTCGGCCTCTATGCGAACCTCGCGGTGGTCATCAACATCCTCGTGATCGTCGCCGTCATGGCGATGCTCAACGCGACGCTGACGCTGCCCGGCATCGCCGGCTTCGTGCTGACGATCGGTACTGCGGTCGACGCCAACGTGCTGATCAACGAGCGTATTCGCGAGGAACGCCGCCGCGGGCGCAACATCGTCCAGGCGGTCGAGCTCGGCTATAAGGAGGCGTCACGCACGATCTTCGAGGCCAACGTCACGCACGCGATCACCGGCGTGATCATGCTCCTGCTGGGCTCCGGCCCGGTTAAGGGCTTTGCGGTCGTGCTGCTGATCGGCATCTGCACCAGCGTGTTCACCGCGGTGACCTTCACGCGGATGCTCGTGGCGCTCTGGCTGCGCAAGAACCGCCCCACCACGATCAATATTTGAGGCGGGAGACATCATCATGCGCCTGCTGAAACTCGTACCCGACAACACCAACCTGAAGTTCGTCTCGCTCCGCAAATGGGCGTTCGGGCTGACCATCCTCCTGTCGCTCGCCGCCGTCGGGCTGGTCTTCGCCAAGGGTCTGAACATGGGCGTCGACTTTGTCGGCGGCGTCCTGATCGAGGAGCGGTTCGCGACTCCGCCGTCGATCGACGCGGTCCGTACCGAGGTCGATCGTCTCGGCGTCGGCGAAGCCTCGATCCAGTCCTTCGCCGATCCGACCGTGCTGTCGATCCGTCTGCCGATCCCCGAAAGCACCGACGAGGGTGCGACCAACGCACTCGTCAAGAAGGTCGCCGACGATCTGGCGGTCAAGTTCCCCGGCGCGACCTTCTCGAAATACGACACGATCTCGGGCAAGGTTTCGGACGAGCTGATCAGCAAGGGGCTGCTCGCGGTCGGGCTGGCCATCCTCGGCATCGGCCTGTTCGCGGTGGTCCGCTTCGAATGGCAGTTCGGCGTGTCGACCGTCGTCGCGATCGTCCACGACCTGTTGATGACGCTCGGTTTCTTCGCGCTGACGCAGTTCGAATTCGACCTCAACATCGTCGCCGCGGTGCTGACGATCGTGTCCTATTCGATCAACGACAAGATCGTCATCGACGACCGTATCCGCGAGAATATGCGCCGCTATCGCAAGATGGACATGCGCGAGATCATCGATCTGTCGGTGAACGAGACGCTGCCGCGTACCGTCATGACCTCGGTCACGATCCTGCTCGCGCTGACCGCGATGCTGGTGCTCGGCGGGCACGTGCTGCGCGGCTTCACCGCGGCGATGATCCTCGGCATCGTCGTCGGCACCTATTCGTCGATCTACGTGTCGTCGTCGCTGCTCATCACGCTCGGCCTGCGCGCCGAGCCCGAGGGCCGCAAGGGCGACCGCGACGACGCCGAGCGCGTGGGCCCGAAGGCCGGCCGCTGATGCGCGGCGGGCCCGGCACGTGAGGACAAGCGCGTGAGAATGGACAAGGAAAAGACCGACGGACCGATGATCTCGGCGATCGGTCATGGCGGGTTCCGGGTCGACGACGGCTATTATACCGCGCTGCTGATCACCCCGTCGCGCGCCGACGGCTGGACGCCGCCGCCGTTCGAGGCACTGGGCGCGGACGATGTCGCCAGCGTCCTCGCGCTGTCGCCCAAGCCCGAATTCCTGCTGCTCGGCACCGGATCGCAGCTGCGCCAGCCCGCCGCCGCCTTCCGCCGCGCGGTCGAGGCGCAGGGCGTCGGGATCGAGGCGATGGACAGCCGCGCCGCCGCGCGCGCCTGGGCCGT
>NZ_JPJC01000230.1:0-242 GCF_000733135.1 Sphingomonas sp. FUKUSWIS1 | reverse complement strand
GAGCAGCCCGGTAGCTCGTCAGGCTCATAACCTGAAGGTCACAGGTTCAAATCCTGTCCCCGCAACCATCTTAATTTGCAAAGCCTCCCCGGAAACCCCCGCGGAGGCTTTTTGCGTTTCCGCTCCAGCGCTTAGCTCTAGCATTGACGCAAACTCGCCGCGAAGATGGATCGTAAGTACGCCGTTTTCCGGTTTCAACACCACGGTGTCGATCAGCGAACGGATGCGCTCGAACGCCTGTG
>NZ_JPJC01000229.1:148264-156787 GCF_000733135.1 Sphingomonas sp. FUKUSWIS1 | reverse complement strand
GGCCGCCCCTGCTCGCGCGCGGCGGCGGCACCCGCCAGCGGCCCGCCGCGCCCCGATCCCTCGACGAGTTCGAGGCCGCGCGCGACCACGTCCTGCGCATCCTGGCCCTCGACGGCCGCGACATAGGCGGAATTGACCATCGACAGCCTGAGATCGCGCGCCCGGTACCACATCGGCAGCGGCGCCGCTTCGATCAGCCCGGTCAGCGCCTCATAGGCGGCACCAAGCCGCGCCGTCTCAGTGCCGAGGCGCTTGATCTCGGATTCGCTGTCCGTTGCATCGAACGCCCAGATCAGGATGCTGCCAGTTGCCCCCATCGCACCAGGCGCACGCGCGCCGCGCAGCGTGATGGCCCGCGTCGAACCGACGGGGCGGACGGCACGGACGAAGGGCCGGCCCGAACGCTGTGCAGCGGTCACATCAGCGGTCAGCGCGGCAGCATCCTCGGGTGAGAGCCCGGATTCCTCACCCGCCAGATCCATCAGATAGCGTGGCGCCGGAATACCCAGCCAGTCCGCCATCCGCTGCGGCATCTCCACTCGTCCATCCGAGCGGACGACCGTCGCGACGGCCGGCGACCCATCGAGCAACGCGCGCATCGTCGCATTCTCAGCGAGGGTCGTCGCGACGCCGGCGCGCGCGCGCAATCCCAGGAACAGCAGCAGCCCGCCAAGCCCGAGCAGCAGCAGCGTCGCAACGCCGGCCAGAACGGTCGCCCATGTTCCGGGGACCGTCATGTCCCGGAGACACTCTTCGCAACGAGATCGGGAAACACGGTAACCGCCATGGCTCCGTCTACGCCAACAGCGCCCCCCGGGGGAAGACGGCGATCGGGAAATCGCATGCGGCTGATCGGGTGCCTCACCTGCACGCTTGGCGGCTCCGGCGCGTCAGCCCGAGGCGCTGGAAACCCAATCCCTCCAGACTGTTGCAAGGATGAAACACATTGTAAAAAAACGATCCTATTCGTCTCAATCGAGTGGATCGGGCCGCGCCGCGCGGCCTAACGGCGGCGCATCGACGAAGGTCAGCGGCTTTGCCCCTTCGTCGGAATGTTTCAGTCGAGAGTATTAAATGACCCAAGCCTATCGTCGCAGTCTGCTCGCCACGAGCCTCCTCGTTGCGGTTTCCACGCTCCCCGCTGCCGCACAAACCGCTCCGGCAACGCCTGCGGCCACGCCCGAGGCAGCCGCTCAGGCAGAGGCTTTGGAGCCAGCGACCCCGACCCAGACCGCGACGGATCAGAACCCGCAGGGTGCTACAGAAGCGCCGGCAGGCGAGATCGTCGTGACCGGCTCGCGCATCGCATCGCCGTCGGCCACCGCCGCCTCGCCGCTCCAGAGCGTCGGCATCGCGCAGATCCAGCAGGCCGGCGCGATCAACGTACAGGACGTCCTGCTCCAGAATCCGGCATTCGGTACGCCGGGCGTCAGCCGCACCAATTCGAGCTTCGCGACGCAGGGCGCGGGCGTAGCGACGGTCAATCTGCGCAACCTTGGCGAGGACCGCACGCTGGTCCTCGTCAACGGCCGCCGCTTCGTCTCGGGCCTTCCGGGCAGCAGCGCGGTCGATCTCAACGTGATTCCGACGCAGTTCCTCGAGAACGTCGACATCCTGACCGGCGGCGCATCGGCCGTCTACGGGTCCGACGCGGTCGCGGGCGTCGTCAACATGATCTACAAGACGAAGTTCGACGGCATCCAGCTCGACGGCCAAGTCGGCATGTCGCAATATGGCGACGGCTTCGACCGTCAGGTCAATGCCCTCGTCGGGAAGAACTTCGCTGACGATCGCGGCAACATCATGCTGTTCGGTGGCTATTCGAAGCAGGGTACAGTGCTGAAGCGCGACCGTTTCACCGAGGCGGGTTCAAGCGCCGTCGATTCGACAAGCCGCGGCTATCTAACAGGCAACGATGCCGAGCTGTTTACGCCGCAGCGGCCGTATCTTTCGGGGTTTGCGCCGCAGGGTCGCTATTATGCCGGCGACAGCACCTTCACCTATGGTCAGGATGGCGCGCTGCGCGATTGCGCGTCCGCCAACGGCACGGGGGGCTGCGTCAATGCCGATGGTACGGCCGCGGGCCCGGACGGCTTCAACCGGTCCGACTTCCGTTATCTCGCCGTTCCCGTCGAGCGCTACGTTGCCGCCGGCCGCGCAAATTACGAGGTGTCGCCTGCACTCAACCTGTTCGTCGAGGGCAATTATGCCAAGACCAAGGTCAGCACCGTGATCGAGGCGTTCCCCCTCGATTCGACCTTCAGCAACCCACGCAATTCGGGCCAGATCCCGATCCAGACGGTCGTCGGCGGCGTAACCTATCGCAACCCCTATGTGCCAGACGCGATCTTCAATGCTGCGACGGACACCGACAATGATGGACTGCGGGACATCTATTTTGATCGCCGTCTCGCCGATTTCGGACCCCGGACGATCCGGTCCAGCCGTGACCTGTTCCGCATCGCGGGCGGCGCAAACGGCAAGTTCCTCGAAGACCGCTTTAACTATGAAGTTTATGGGATCTATGGCCAGACCAAAGAAGACCAGGTCGGAACCGGCCAATTTAATACCGCTAACTTCTTCCAGGCGCTAAATTCTTATCGCGACCCAGCAACGGGGCAGATCGTGTGCGCCGATCCGACCGCGCGCGCAGCAGGCTGCGTTCCCGCCAACATCTACGGCGCGGGCGCGCTCGCACCGGCGGCCGGCTATCTCGCCGTGCCGACCACGCTCAGCACGAAGGTCACGCAGACCGTTGCCGGCGGCAACGTATCGGGCAAGCTCTTCTCGCTGTTCGGCGCCGACCCGATCGGCTTCAGCGTCGGTACCGAATACCGCCGCGAGAGCAGCCGCAACGACTTCGATCTGCTCACCCAGCAGGGCCTGAACGGCAACAACGCGCTGCCATCGACCGCGGGACGTTTCCATCTCTGGGAAGGGTTCGGCGAGGTCGTCGCACCGATCATCCAGGACAAGCCGTTCTTCCAGTCGCTGAGCGTCCGCGGCGCGATCCGCGTGTCCGATTATTCGACCGTCGGCACCACCTACAGCTACAATTTCGGCGGCGAATGGGCACCGGTCGAGGATATCCGCTTCCGCGTGATGCAGGCGCGGTCGGTGCGTGCGCCGAACATCAACGAGCTGTTCCAGGCTCCGCAGCAGAATTTCCCAAGCGTCAACGATCCCTGCATCGGCGTGACCGCGGCGACGGCCGGAACGCTCGGCACGACCTGCCGTGCCGCGTCCGGCGTGCTCGCCAACATCGCGGCGAACGGCGGCGCGTTCGCCGCGAACCAGGCCGATATCCAGGGCGTCACCAGCTTCGAGGCGGGCAATCGCAACCTCCAAGAAGAGAAGGGCAATTCCTTCACCGCGGGCGTGGTGATCAACCCGCGTTCGGTCCGAGCGCTGCGCAACCTCGTCGTCACGGTCGATTACTTCAACATCCGGATCAAGGATGCGATCGTCCAGACGCCGCTGCAATACATCGTCAACCAGTGCTACCAGCAGGGCAATTCGGATTATTGCAGCCAGATCACGCGCCGTGCGGCCGCGCTCGGGCCGAACAGCGCCGGGTCGCTCGACCAGCTGACGACCAGCTTCCTCAACAGCGG
Source organism: Sphingomonas sp. FUKUSWIS1 (assembly GCF_000733135.1). Taxonomy (NCBI): domain Bacteria; kingdom Pseudomonadati; phylum Pseudomonadota; class Alphaproteobacteria; order Sphingomonadales; family Sphingomonadaceae; genus Sphingomonas; species Sphingomonas sp. FUKUSWIS1. Next base: position 153,173 of record NZ_JPJC01000229.1, on the reverse strand, counting down.
TGGCGTCAAGACCCGGGGCATCGATACGGTCATCACCTATCGCCAGGATCTCGCCGATATCGGTCTCGCCGGCACACTTGGTCTGCGAGGCTCATACACGCATCTGATCTCGGGCTACACGGTGCCCCTGCCCGATGCGGATCGTGACTATTTCGCGGGTGAGATCGGTGCGTCGCGCGACCGGTTTACGACGAACCTGTCCTATGACATCGATGGTGTCGGCTTTACGACGACGGGCACCTGGATGAGCCAGGCAAGCCTCGACGACCAGTTGACCGGCGCCCGCCCGGGTACCAATCCGCTGTACCGCGTCCGTCCGCAATTCTACCTGGACTCGCAGATCCGTTTCCAGACGAACGACGGCTTCGAATTCTACGTCGGCGGGTCGAACCTGCTCAATAACAAGCCGCCCTATCTCGCCGATATCGGCGCGTCGGCCGGCCAGGATACCGATGCGGGCACTTATGATCCGCTCGGCCGCCGCTATTATGCAGGTGTCCGGATCAACTTCTGATCCCCGGACACAACGTACCTCAGGAGGGGAGCCGGCAACGGCTCCCCTTTTTTGTCCGAGCGACATGGACAAAAAAAGGGCGCGGGCCGCGGGAGGATATCCCGATGCCCGCGCCCTTCACGTCTGGAGGATGGCGATCACGCCGCCATGAACATCTCCGGCGGCAACGCCATCAGCGACTCCGCGCCACCCTCGATCTTGCGACGCAGCGCGCCCGCGTCGGGCAGGATCCGCTCGGCATAGAAACGCGCGGTGATCAGCTTGGCGTCGAGGAACGCCGCCTCGCCCTCACCGGCCGCCTTCAGCTTGGTGGCGGCAACCGCCATCCGCAGCCACATCGCGCCGACCGCGACGATCCCCATCAGATGCATGTAGCTGACCGCACCGGCGCCGACATTCTCAGGGTTCTTCATGCCGTTCGCCATGAACCACATTGTCGCCGCCTGAAGCTGGCCGTTCGCCTTTTCCAGCGCCTCGGCAAATGCCGCCGTCGCCGGATCGCTCTTGGCCGCCGCAACGTCGTCCGCGACCAGCTTGAAGAACGCCTGGATCCCGCGACCGCCGTTCTGCGCCAGCTTGCGACCGACCAGATCCATCGCCTGCACGCCGTTGGTGCCTTCGTAGATCATCGCGATCCGCGCATCGCGCACATATTGCTCCATGCCCCATTCTGCGATGTAGCCATGACCGCCATAGACCTGCTGCGCGTTGGTGGCGATCTCATAGCCCTTGTCGGTGCCATAGCCCTTGATGACCGGGGTCAGCAGGCTGATCATGTCGCCCGCCAGCTGACGCTCTTCCTCGGTCGCGGCGTTATGCTCGAGATCGCCCTGCAGCGCGGTCCACAGGATCAACGCGCGCAACCCCTCGGTCATCGCCTTGCCCTCCATCAGCATGCGGCGCACGTCGGGATGGACGAACAGCGAATCCGCCTTTTCCTGCGGCTCCTTCGGCCCGGTCAGCGCGCGTCCCTGGCGACGGTCCTGCGCATATTGCACCGCATTCTGATACGCGACCTCGGCCACGCCCAGCCCCTGAAGGCCGACGCCCAAACGCGCCGCGTTCATCATGATGAACATCGCGGCGAGGCCCTTCATCTCCTCGCCGACGAGCCAGCCGGTCGCCGAGTCATAGTTCATCACGCAGGTCGAGTTGGCGTGGATCCCCATCTTGTGCTCGATCGACCCGCAGGTGACGCCGTTGCGATCGCCGAGCGAACCGTCTTCGTTGACGAGGAACTTCGGCACGACAAACAGCGAGATACCCTTCGAACTGTCGGGCGCGCCCGGCGTCTTGGCGAGGACGAGGTGGATAATGTTCTCCGTCAGGTCATGCTCGCCGCTCGAGATGAAGATCTTCGTGCCGGTGATAGCATAGGAGCCGTCCGCCTGCGGCTCGGCCTTGGTGCGGATCAGGCCCAGATCGGTGCCGCACTGCGGCTCGGTCAGGTTCATCGTCCCGCCCCATTCGCCCGACACCATCTTCGGCACGTACATCGCCTTCTGCGCGTCCGATCCCTTGGCGACCAGCGCGGCGATCGCGCCATGCGTCAGGCCGGGGTACATCGCGAACGCCATGTTCGACGAGATCATGTATTCCTGGAACGCGGTCGAGACGACGTGCGGCATCCCCTGCCCGCCATATTCGGGCTGGTTGCCAAGCGTCGCCCAGCCGCTCTCGACATACTGCTTGTACGCCTCCTTGAAGCCGTCGGGCGTCGTGACCGATCCGTCCTCGTGGCGGGTGCAGCCCTGCTGATCACCCGACAGGTTGAGCGGGAACAGGACTTCGGCGACGAATTTTCCGCCCTCTTCCAGCACCGCGTCGACGACGTCGGGGGAAGCCGCGTCGAAGCCCGGCAGGTTGCTGTAGCGGTCGAGGCCGACGACCTGTTCGAGGACGAAGCGCGTGTCGCGGACGGGGGGCGTATATTGGGGCATGGTCTATCCTTGCTGGTCGTTGGCGCGGCCGACTTCGAGAAGGGCCACGAAATTGGTAAGTTCGTCGATGGCGGCGTCGATATCCCGCTTCTGCGCGGTCAGCAGCGCGATCCGCGACTGGCTGCGCTCGATCACGACCTGACGCTGCGCACGACGCCCGTCGCCGACGTCGTAAAGGTCGATCATCTCGCGGATCTCGCCGAGGCTGAAGCCGACACGCTTGCCGCGCAGGATCCATGCGAGCCGTGCGCGGTCGCGGTGCGAGTAGATACGCTGCGTGCCCCGTCGCTCGGGCGCGATCAGCCCTTCGTCTTCGTAGAAGCGAAGCGCGCGTGCGGTCACGTCGAACTCGCTCGACAGATCCGATATCGTGAAATGGTCGCGATCATGCCGCGGTTCGATCACCGCATAGGATTCGGGAGATGCCCGTTCTGCCGGGGATGCTCTGGTCGCCATGCCGGAACATTTAGCTCTCGTTTACGTCAACGTCAATCTCGGTATAGAAATTTGCCCGCCTTCGAGCGCAGCGTGGCCGCCTCGGACCGCGACTCGCTCAACCGATCGACCGTCACCGCGGCAAGCGAGGCTCGTCCCGCACACAGCGCTTCGCACGCTTCGGGCATGTCGGCGGGGAATGTGATGCGATCCCCGTCGAACCGCGCATCGAATGCGCATTTGCCGAACGTCATCTGCAGCCGCTCGCCTGAGCGCTCGACGGTCCCCGATGCCGCGCAGCTCTGAGCTTCGCCATAATCGACGCTGACGCCGATCCGGCTGACCCGCTCGGTCCCAATGATGCAGATCCGGTCGGTATCGCGCGCCCAGGAGCCCTGAAGCGCGGCACCGGGATCACCAACGATACCCGCGCTCCGCGCCGCCGACTCGAGCCGCGAACCGGGCGTGCTCTCGGTATTGGTGATGCTGGTCGACGCACCGTCGCATCCGGCCAGCAGCGACAGCAGGAGCATGAGCCCGCCACGCCAGTGGCTCATTCGGCGGTCACCAGGCCATCACCCTCTATACGCCGGAAAAAACAGGTACGTTCGCCGGTGTGACAGGCCGGGCCCGCGGCATCGGCGATCACCCATATCGCGTCCTGGTCGCAGTCGATCCGGAGTTCGGCGACGCGCAGCACATTGCCCGACGTCTCCCCCTTGCGCCACAAGGCTTGCCGGCTCCGCGACCAGAAATGCGCCTCTCCGGTCGCCTGGGTCTGCGCCAGCGCGTCGGCATTCATGTGCGCCACCATCAAGACATCGCCCGACACGCGATCGGTGACGACCGCCGTCAGCAGGCCGGAGGAGTCGAACTTCGGATCGAGCGTCAGGCCCGTGTCGCGGCTGTGTGTCATGCCCGGGGACATACCAGAAAGCGGGCGCGAAGCGACGCGAGAGATCAAACCCATTGCGCAATGTTATTACAAGGAGGCGACAAACGTGTGAACCGCGACTATAGGGCATGCTCCGCACGACGTGAGACCCGGCATGCTGACCACAAACCCTTATGATGACGACAAACTCCGTGAAGAATGCGGGGTGTTTGGCGTCTCGGCCACCGACGGCGCGGCGGCGCTTGTCGCCCTGGGCCTCCATGCGCTGCAGCATCGCGGCCAGGAAGCCGCCGGCATAACGACGTTCGACGGCGCCCATTTCCATACGCACCGCGCGATGGGGCATGTCGCCGGGAACTTCGATCGCGACGACGTGATTCGCGCGCTGCCGGGCACGGTGGCCTGCGGGCACGTCCGCTACTCGACGACCGGCGAGACCGCGCTCCGCAACGTGCAGCCGCTGTACGCCGAGCTGTCGACGGGCGGTTTCGCGATCGCGCATAACGGCAATATCTCTAACGCAATGCGGCTGCGTCGCGAGCTCGTGCGTCGTGGCTCGATCTTCCAGTCGACCAGCGATACCGAGACGATCATCCATCTCGTCGCGACGTCGAACTATCGCACGCTGCTCGATCGCTTCATCGATGCGCTAAAGCAGGTCGAGGGTGCCTATTCGCTCATCGTAATGACGCCCGAGGGCATGATCGCCTGCCGCGATCCGCTGGGCATCCGGCCGCTGGTCATGGGCAAGCTTGGCGACGCAGTGATCTTTGCGTCCGAAACCGTCGCGCTCGACGTCGTTGGCGCGACCTTCGTCCGCGCGGTCGAGCCGGGCGAACTCGTGATCGTCCAGGGGTCCGAGATCCGCTCGATCCGCCCGTTCGCGCCGATGGCGGCGCGGCCGTGCATCTTCGAATGGGTCTATTTCTCGCGCCCCGACTCGATCGTCGACGACCATTCGGTCTATTCGGTGCGGAAAGCGATCGGGGCGCAGCTCGCGATCGAATCGCCGGTCGATGCCGATCTCGTCATCCCGGTCCCAGATTCGGGCACCCCCGCGGCGATCGGCTATGCGCAGCAATCGGGGATTCCGTTCGAGCTCGGAATCATTCGCTCGCATTATGT
>NZ_JPJC01000229.1:145140-148039 GCF_000733135.1 Sphingomonas sp. FUKUSWIS1 | reverse complement strand
GCGAGGCGGGCGCGGCCGAAGTCCATATGCGCATCGCCAGCCCGCCGACCCGCCACTCCTGCTTCTACGGCGTCGACACGCCGGAGCGCGCCAAGCTGCTCGCAGCCAAGCTCGATCTGGGCGGCATGACCGGCTTCATCCACGCCGACAGCCTCAACTTCATCTCGATCGACGGGCTGTACAAGGCGCTCGGTGAGGCCAAGCGCGCGGATATCCGACCGAAATATTGCGATGCCTGCTTCACCGGCGATTACCCGACCACGCTGACCGATCATGACGAGGGCGCCGAGGTCGATCAGTTCGCGATGCTCGCCGAACGCGTCATCTGAGAGTCTTGGAGCTAGAATGACCGACAAGCCTCTCGAAGGCCGGCTTGCGCTGGTCACCGGCGCAAGCCGCGGCATCGGCGCCGCCACCGCGATCGCGCTCGCTGCAAAGGGCGCGCACGTGGTTTTGACCGCGCGCACGCCGGGCGGCCTCGAAGAGGTCGAGACAGCGATCCATGACGCCGGCGGCTCCGCGACGATCGCGCCGCTCGACCTCGCCGAGAGCGAGGCGATCGGCCGGCTCGCGAGTGCGGTCGGTGATCGCTGGGATGCGCTCGACATCCTCGTGTTGAATGCGGGCATGCTGGGATCGCTGTCGTCGGTCCCGGCGATCGATCCGAAGGAAATGGCGCAGGTCCTCACGCTCAACGTCAGCGCGCAGGCGGCGATGATCGCCGCGTTCGATCGGATGCTGAAGAGGGCGAAGTCGGCGCGCGTGATCGGCGTCACGTCGAGCGTCGGTCGCAAGCCGCGCGCTTATTGGGGGCTCTACGGTGCCTCGAAGGCGGCGTTCGAGACGCTGCTCGGCGCTTATGGGGACGAGATGGCCGAGATCAGCGGCATACGCACCGCGATCGTCGATCCCGGCGCTACCCGCACCAAGATGCGCGCGCGCGCCTATCCGGGCGAGGATCCGAATTCGGTCAAGGATCCGCAGGTCGTTGCGGACCGCATCGTCGCGCTGGCTGTCGAAGGGTTTGAACCCGGCCATTTCGAGCGCGTCGCCTAAATCCTTCCCCTTGCGGGGCGGACGATCAGCGTCGCTTCACCAGCGTTACCTGCGCGACGTCGATCCCGCCACCGCGAAACCCGCCCTCGCAATACATCAGGTAATAGCGCCACAGCGCAATGAACTTCGCGTCGAGCCGTGCCGGCAGGCGCCCCTGCGCAACAGCGGCGTCGAACGCGATCCGCCAACGCCGGCATGTCTCGGCATAGTGCAGCCCGAAGCTTCGTTGATCCTCCCACGTCAACCCGCGCGCCTCCGCCAGAGCGCGGAACCGCGGCTCGGACAGCAGCATGCCGCCGGGAAACACGTAGCGCTGGATGAAGTCGACGCTTGTCGAATAGGCGTCGAAGATCGCATCGTCGATCGTGATATATTGAAGCGCGGCACGGCCGCCGGGTTTCAGCGCCCGTGCGACCGCGTCGAGATAGGCCGGCCAATAGGCCTCACCCACCGCCTCGACCATTTCGATACTGGCCACCGCGTCATAGGTTCCGACGACGTCGCGGTAATCGGTCAGCGAGACGGTCACCCCCGTCAGCCCTGCCTCGGCCATCCGCGCGTCGACCTGTCGCTTCTGCTCGGTCGACAGGGTGAGGCCATGCACGTCGACACCGGACTGCGCGGCGAGGGCTGCGAAGGACCCCCAGCCGCAGCCGATCTCGAGGATGCGATCGCCGGGCTGCGTACCCGTCCTGTCCAGAATCGCCTGGAGCTTCGTCGTCTGGGCATGCTCGAGCGGTTCGGCCTCGCTAATCGGCTCCGCGAACAGCGCGCTCGAATAGGTCAGGCTGGGATCGAGCCACGTCTCGTAGAAGTCGTTGCCGAGATCATAGTGCGCGGCGATGTTGCGCCGTGATCCCGTGCGGTGGTTGCGTCGCATCCAGTGCCAAGCGCGGGCCGAGAGTCGCGCAACCCCGCCCGATCGCGCCGTCCTGCCGAGCGATATCCGGTTGCGCATGAACAGGTCGAACAGCGGGACCGGATCGGGACTGGACCAGTCGCCCGCGGTCCAGCCTTCATACCAGCCGACCGATCCGGCCGTTGCCAGCCTTACCAATGCCCGCCAGCGATGGACGGTGACGATCGGCATCGGCCCGGGTGCACGCCCTCCCAGCAAACGGCGGGTGCCGTCGGGCAAGCTTGCCTCAATACCGCCGCTCTCGAGTCCTGCATCGATCCGGTCGAGCAGGCGGTGGAATATCGGCGCGGTCAGGCGTGCTGCACTGGTTGCGCGCCCTGTAGCGGCATCGTCAAAGGCGTGGGCGGCGGTCATCGCGGCGCTCCATGCAACAGCGTCGCGACCTAGGAAAGAGGCGCGTGCCAAAAGGCGTCAGCGCGCGTGCCGCCCCGCCTCGAGCGCGCGCTCGCGTGCCTCGCGGTGACCGATGATCTTGGCCGGATAGTCGCGCGGCCGACACCCGGACTCGTCCGGGTCGTGGATCGCGTCGCCCGTAACCTTGGCGAGTTCCGGCACCCATTGTCGGATATAGTCGCCCGCATCGAATTTTTCCGATTGCGACAGCGGCGCCATGATCCGGCCGAACATGTTCGAATCGACCCCCGTGCCCGCGACCCATTGCCAGTTGACTGAATTATTGCCGTAGTCCGCATCGACCAGGCAATCCCAGAACCAGCGTTCGCCCTCGCGCCAGTCGAGCAGCAGATGTTTGACGAGGAAGCTCGCGGTGATCATCCGGACGCGATTGTGCATCCAGCCCGTCGCCCAGAGCTGTCGCATCCCTGCATCGACGATCGGATAGCCTGTCCGACCGGTCTGCCACGCTTTCAGATCGGACGCCGCCGCCTTGCCGGTGCGCCATGGCAACGCATCGAACGCCGGCCT
>NZ_JPJC01000229.1:144489-145057 GCF_000733135.1 Sphingomonas sp. FUKUSWIS1 | reverse complement strand
GGCGGGCATAATCGGGGAGCGCCAGCACCACGCCCTGCGTGAAATCACGCCACGCCACTTCCTTGCGGAACGTCGTGACGCCGTCGCCGTGTCCCGAGACGGCATGCCAGACCTGGCGAGGACTGATCTCGCCGAAATGAAGATGCGGGGACAGCCGGGACGTCCCCTCGGTCGAGGGTATGTTGCGGTCGTGGTCGTAATCGTCGGCGACGTCCGCGAACCGCGCCACCGCCTTCCGCGCGGCGTCCTCACCGGGGCGCCAGTTGGAAAAGCCACCCGACCAGTCGGGCTTGGTCGGCAACAGCTTCCAGCTCTCCACCGCGTCCGATTCCGGCCACGTCTCCGGCGCATCGATCTTGCGCGGCATCGCCACCGGTTCCGGTGGCGGCATCATCTGCGACAATGCTTTCCAGAACGACGAATAGACACGGAACTGCCCGCCTGCTCCGGTCGTGACGCTCTCGACCCGAGCCAGCTGGTTGCCATCATGGAGGCAGATCGCGTCGCCGAGCGCATCCTCGGCCTTGCGCCACCATGGCTCATACTGGCGTGTCGCGAACACCCGCTC
>NZ_JPJC01000229.1:139089-144365 GCF_000733135.1 Sphingomonas sp. FUKUSWIS1 | reverse complement strand
CGCCCCGCCGCAGGATGAGGCGGGAGCCCTTCTTGTCGAGCGACTTGGCGAACGCCTCGAGGCTGTGATGGAGCCACCAGCGCTGGGCACCGCCGATTGCCCAGTCGCCGGGCGCGTCGTCGTCGAGGATATAGACGGGGATCACCGGCCCTTCCTGCGTGGCGGCGACGAGCGCCGGGTGGTCATGCAGGCGAAGGTCCTGGCGAAGCCAGAGAAGTACGGGTGTTGTCATCGCCTGCTGCTACACTTTGGAGGCCATTGCGGTTCCCTTGGCATCCTCGAATGCCGCACCAAGTGTCATGATCGCAGTGACATGGCGCTCGGCAATGGCGAGCGCATCGTCGCCATAGCCGCCGCCGACGGTGCTCGCCAGCGGGATGCCACGCGCGATCGCCAGCCGCGCGATCAGGCGTTCGCGTCGTACCAGTCCGTCGAGCGTCAGCGACAGCCGGCCGAGCCGGTCTCCTGCAAAGGGATCCACCCCCGCCTGATACAGGATCAGGTCGGCGCCAAAGGAATCGAGCAGCGGGACCAGCGTCTCTTCCAGCGTCGCCAGATACTGGTCATCGTCGACGCCGTCAGGCAGCGGTACGTCGAGCGTCGACTGCGCTTTTCGCACCGGAAAGTTCTTGTCCGCATGGATCGAATAGGTGGCGATTCCCGGCCGGCCCGCGAGCAGCGCGGCGGTGCCATCGCCCTGATGGACGTCGCAATCGACCACCAGGACCCGCTCGACGCTGCCCTCCTCGACCAGCCGGACCGCAGCGACGGCGAGATCGTTGAACACGCAGTAGCCCGCGCCCGTATCGGCGAGCGCATGATGACTGCCGCCCGCGGTATTGGCGGCAAAGCCGTGGCGCAGCGCGAGCACCGCGGCGACCCAGGTGCCGTCGGGAACGATCGCGGCGCGGCGGGCAACGGGGGCGCTGACCGGAAAGCCGATCCTGCGTTCCTTCAAGGGCGGCACGCGGGCTTCGAGAACCTCGGCGACATAGTCCGGCTCATGGACCGCCTCGAGCCATTCACGCGGCGTCGCGCGCGGCTCGTGCCAGGCCACCGCGCTGCCATGCGCGCGCAGCAGATCGCGGATGAGCCCGTTCTTGTTCCAGCGATAGGTCGACCGGGCGGGCGCCGGGGTCACATAATCGGGATGGTGGACAACATGGATCATCGCGACCGACCGCACGATTGATCCGCGCCGATCGTCGACGGCGCGGACAAACCCCGCCACTTCACCAAGGTCCGCCTCATCCCCCTGCTCCTATCATACGCGACCACCATGTCCTTCGCTCAACGCGGAGTCCTTTCGGAGGATGCATGATCGCGTGGCGCGGCTCGACCGCCTTCGGGCTTGCAGACGGTCAGGAAACACCCGAATGGGCAGGGATGACCGATCCGACCACCCTGCCCTATCGTCCCTGCGCGGGCATCATGCTGATCAACGGAGCGGGCCGGGTGTTCGTGGGCCGCCGCAGCGACTCGACGCTCGACGCGTGGCAGATGCCGCAGGGCGGGATCGACCCCGGCGAGGACCCTGAGGCCGCGGCCCTTCGCGAACTGGGCGAGGAAACCGGCGTTTCACCCGACAAGGTCACGCTGATCGCGCAGGCCCCGGGCGAGTTCGTCTACGATCTTCCCCCCGAACTTCTGGGCAAGGTCTGGAAGGGCCGTTGGCGCGGCCAGCGGCAGCGCTGGTTCCTCTACCGCTTCCACGGCGATGACGGGGATATCGCGATCGACACGGAACATGCGGAATTCGATGCCTGGCGCTGGATCGACCCCGCCGAACTCCCCGCAGTGATCGTTCCGTTCAAGAAACGCCTCTACGAGGAGGTGCTGGCCGCCTTCGCGCCACATCTCGGCGCAAGCGGACCGCGCTGAACCGTTCCCAACGCGGCGTGGTGACGCTACGGAACGCTGTGTGCCGATCCAGCCCCTCCTCCTGTCGCGATTTTGACCCGATTATGCGCTGTTTCCGTCTCCCGCTTTTCGCCGGCCTCCTGGTGACGGCATTGGCCCCCGCGGCCGCCATCGCCCAGACCGTGATGATCCCGGAAAATATCCGCGCGATGCTCGATGCTGCACTCGATGCGGGTAACGAGAGCGATGTCTCGACAATCGTCAAATATGCCCGCGCGGCCGACCCGCTCAGCGGCGACGCGGTTCTGGCAATCGCGGAAAAGTGGAAGGCCGATCGCGCCGCCCAACGCACACAGGTCATCCGTCAGGCCAGCTTCCTCGACCTCTGGAGCGGCCGCGCCGAAGTGGGCGGCTATCTCACGACCGGCAATTCGGACACGGCCGGCGGTACTGCGGTTGTCGACCTGACCCGCGAAGGCCTGCGCTGGCGGCAGAAATTCCACGCCCAGGCGGATTACCAGGAAAATCAGAATGTCGCCGTGCGAGAGCATTATCTCGCCTCCTACGAACCCAACTACAAGATCGATGACCGCGCCTATATCTATGGCGCGGCGCAGTATGAAGGGGATCGGTTCCTCGGCTATAATAACCGCTATTCGGTCTCGGTCGGCGGCGGGTACAGCGTGCTCAAATCGGCACGGACCAAGCTCGATCTCGAATTGGGGCCGGCATATCGGAACACCGAGTTCACCGACGACACGAACCAGAGCGCGATCGCCGGACGCGGGACGCTGAACTTCAGCTGGCGGATCACCAACGGCCTGTCGGTCACCCAAGTCGCATCCGCCTATGTCCAGCGGTTCAACAGCACGCTTGGTGGAACCACTTCGCTGACCGCGAAACTGATCGGTCCGCTATCGGCTTCGCTGTCCTATGCCGTTCAATATGAAAGCGAACCGCCGGCGGGATCGATGACGACCGACACGACCAGCCGCGCCGCGCTGGTTTACAGCTTCTGACGGTTCCCCCCCGCGCCGCGCGAGGCTAGGGTCGGGGGATGAGAGGACTTTCGCACGACGAAACAGGCGCGGTCGCCAGGCTTGATGCGGCCGCGATGCTGCAGCAGGTGGAAAGCTGGGCCGCGGTCAACAGCGGCACGCGCAACCTGGAGGGGCTGGCGACGATGGCGGGGCTGCTCGCCGACGCGTTTTCGTGTCTTCCCGGCGATATCACACTTGTCGAGCCCGAACCGGCCGATAGCGTCGCGACCGATGGCACCGTAAACCCGCTGGACCACGGTCGGCATCTCCATCTTCGCGTTCGCCCGGATGCCGCGATGCGGATGCTGTTCACCGGTCACATGGACACGGTCTATCCGCACGACCACATGTTCCAGACATTGCGGAATCTGCCGGATGGCACGATCAACGGACCCGGCGTCGCCGACATGAAGGGCGGGCTGGCCGTGATGCTGGCCGCGCTCAAGACGATCGAGGCCAGCCCGCTGGGTCGGCGGATCGGGTATGACGTGGTGATCAACTCGGACGAGGAGACCGGCTCCTTCTCGTCTGCGGCCCTGCTCGCTCGCGCGGCGCAAGGGAAGATTGCAGCGCTGACCTACGAGCCGGCGCTTGCTGACGGCACGCTGGCCGGCGCACGCGGTGGCACGGGTAATTTCTCGATCACCGTCCGCGGCCGGAGCGCGCACGCCGGCCGCAATCCTGAAGAGGGCCGCAACGCGCTGGTCGCGGCCGCCGATATCGCGGTCCAGCTGTCAAAGGTCCGCAGGCCCGGGCTGTCCGTCAATCCCGCAAGGATCGATGGCGGCGGACCCAACAACGTCGTTCCCGACGTCGCCGTTCTTCGCATCAACTTCCGCCCGGCGACGCGCGAGGACATCACCCAGGCCCGCGCGCATATCGACGCCGTCGTCGCGACGGTGGCGGCCGAGCATGACGTCCAGATTGCGGTCCATGGCGGCTTCAATCGTCCGCCCAAGCCGATCGATACGGGGGCCGCGCACTTGTTCGCGCTGGTCAAGGCGAGCGGCGCGGACCTGGGCCTGGACATCGCCTGGAAAGCGACCGGGGGCGTGTGCGACGGCAACAACATCGCGGCCGCGGGCGTGCCGGTCGTCGACACCATGGGGGTCCGCGGCGGCGCGATCCATTCGCCGGACGAATTCATGATCCCCGAGAGTCTGACCGAGCGGGCGGCGCTGTCCGCGGTCACCATCCTGCGAATCTGCGAGAACGGCTTATGAGGACGCATCTGTGAGTTTCCGGATCCGCGCGGCGGTCGATAGCGACCTCCAGCCCTTGTACGAGATGGCCAAGCTGACCGGTGGGGGCTTTACCAACCTGCCCCCCGATCGCCGCGCGCTGCGCGCCAAGCTCGAACGCAGCCACGCCGCTTTCGCCCGGACCGCGCCCGCCGAAGACGGCGTGGTCAGCGACGAACTGTTCGTCCTTGTCCTCGAGAATTGCGAGACGGGGGAAGTCCGCGGCACGTGTCAGCTGTTCACGCATGTCGGTCAGAGCTGGCCCTTCTACAGCTACCGGATCGGCACGCTGACGCAGCACAGCCGCGAGCTCTCGCGAACCTTCCGCGCCGACATGCTGAGCCTCGCCACCGATCTCGAGGGGTCGAGCGAGGTCGGCGGGCTGTTTCTGCATCCGGGCGAGCGGGCCGGCGGGCTGGGCCTGCTGCTCGCGCGCAGCCGCTATCTCTTCATCAAGGCGCATCGCGCCCGATTCGCCGACCGGATCCTGGCCGAGCTTCGCGGGATCATCGACGAGGCGGGTGGTTCGCCGTTCTGGGACGGTCTGGCGGGGCGGTTCTTCGGGATGAATTTCCAGGACGCCGATCAGTTCAATGCGATCAATGGGCATCAGTTCATCGCCGATCTGATGCCGAAGCATCCGATCTACACCGCGATGCTGTCCGAGACCGCGCGTGCCGCGATCGGCCTGCCGCACCCCTCCGGCCGGGCGGCGATGCGGATGCTCGAGAATGAGGGGTTCGCGTTTGAAAACTATGTCGACATCTTCGACGGCGGGCCGACGATGACCGCGCGCACCGACAAGGTCCGGTCGATCGCGGATGCGCGCACGGCCCAGGTCGTGACGATCGCGGACACCCTGCCCGCCAGCGACGTCACGACCGAAGCGCTGGTCGCGACGGGTACGCTGGCGGATTTCCGGTGTGCGTTCGGCGATATCCGCCCGGTGGCCGATGGCATCGCCCTCTCGCGAGGCTGCGCAGCGGCGCTGGACGTCAGCGAAGGCGCATCCGTCCTCCACGTGGCGCGCCTCTGATGCGCGGCGCCAACCTGGTCGAGATCAACTTCGACGGCCTGATCGGTCCCAGTCACAATTACGCAGGGCTGAGCCCAGGCAACCTGGCCGCGACCCGTA
>NZ_JPJC01000229.1:121777-138925 GCF_000733135.1 Sphingomonas sp. FUKUSWIS1 | reverse complement strand
CCCCCCCCCCCCCCGCCCCGATCATCGCTGGCTCGATGCGCTCGCGACCCGGTATGCGGACGCACCCATGCATCTGCAGGCGCAGGCGATGTCGGCCTCGGCGATGTGGGCGGCCAATGCCGCGACCGTATCGCCCGCCCCTGATACCGCGGACGGGCGCTGCCACCTGAGCGTCGCGAACCTCGGCACGATGCCGCACCGCAGCCACGAATGGCCCGCGACGCTCGCACAGCTGCGTATCGCCTTCGCCAACCCGGCCTTCGCGGTACACCCGCCCGTCCCGCTACCGTTCGGCGACGAGGGCGCGGCCAACCACATGCGACTGTGCGAAGCCCACGGCGCACCGGGCGTCGAGATCTTCGTCTATGGCGAAGCCGGCGGCCCATTTCCCGCGCGCCAGCACCGCGAGGCCAGCGAGGCGATCGCGCGCCGGCACGGGCTCGACCCCGCGCGGACCCTTTTCGTGCGCCAGTCGGATGCGGCGATCGCGGCAGGCGCGTTCCACAACGACGTGGTCGCCGTCGCCAACGAAACCGTGCTGTTCACGCATGAGCAGGCCTTTGCCGACGCTGACCGCTTCTATGAGGATTTGCGACGGCTGATGCCCTCGGTCGAGATCGTCGAGGTGCCCAGCGCCCGCGTCAGCCTCGAAGATGCAGTCAGCTCCTATCTGTTCAACGCGCAGCTCGTCTCGCGCGCCGCGGGCATGACGCTGATCCTGCCCGAGGAAGCGCGGAGCAACGCACCGGTCTGGCGCTGGCTGGGCGAGCATGTCGCGGGCAACGGATCGATCCGCGCGCTCGAAATCGTCGACGTCCGCGAATCGATGGCCAATGGCGGCGGCCCCGCCTGCCTGCGCCTGCGCGTCGTCGCCGACCCCCGGACGGTTGATCCCCGCTTCCTCGTCGATCACGCCAGCCTCGACCGTATCGCCGGCCTCATCACCGAGCATTGGCCCGAGACGATCGACGCGAATGCGATCGGCGACGCGGCGCTCGTCGCTCGGATCGAGGCCGCGCATCGTGCCTTGCTCGAGGCCCTCGATCTTGTCGGGTTAATTGACAAATAACCCGAGTTGGCGGAATTGCGCGAGTCGCGAGCAGAGTTTTCCACTGTTTGTACGTTCACGGTTTGCTCTCCCACCGCGCAAGGGCGGCATCGGCGAGCGTCGATTGGTTGCGCTGTCGGGCGTAATGCTCGACCATCTGCAGCGATTGGCCGCTGACCGATGCGGTCTCGGCGGTTGAGCACCCGGCCTCGAGAAGCGCGATCACGGCGTTCTTGCGCAGACCGTGCGGTACGCTGGGCGCGCCGGCAGCAGCCGAGAAAGCCTTCAGCATCTTGCGGGCGTTGTCGTCCCGCAGCGGCGCGCCGCGCGGCGTCCGGCATATCGCCCCCTCAACCCGCTCGTGCTTCGCAAGCTCCGCGCTTAGCGCGCTATGGACCGGGATGCTTAGCCGCTTCTTCGTCTTGTCCTGGCGGACCTCGACCCGATCGGTAGCAACATCCGACCAGGTCATTCTGAGGACGTCGCCAAGGCGCTGCGCGGTGTAGTAGAGTAAGTGCGCGAGCAGCCGGACGGTGGGATCTTCAGCCGCAAGCACGGCTCGCAGCACATGCTGAGGCCAAGGCTCGTGCTCGCCCCCCTCCATCATCACGATTCCATCGCACGGGTTCTTCGCTATGTGTTCGCGATCGACAGCCCAGGCGAACAGCGCGCCGCTTGTCCGAAGGAAGGCGTTCGCGGCACCCGGCGTCGCAGCCATCTTGTCCAGCACCGTCCGCATGTCGCCGCGGGTGATCCCGTTGACCGGGGCGGTCGGCAGCGCCCGCTCCAAGCGGCGAAGATAGATGTCGTACAGCTTGCGCGACGACGACGCCAAGGCGCCGTAGGCGGCCCCGCGCTGGTACATGTCGACGAGAACCGGGACCGTGACGAGCGTCGCCTTCGTCTTCCGGTTGCGGTGGCCCATCAGCGCCGCGTAGCTGCCCCCGAACTCCATTGACCGCAGCGGCGGCAGTCGCGTCATCAGCCGCTTGCCGTCGACCACCTTGCCGGTGTCGAAATACAGGTACTCGCGGCCCTTCGACCGCACCCGCTTTACATATTTGGGCAGGTCATGCGGCAAGGCCCGGCTGATCCTTCCGCCAGTCGTTGGCCCCACTCGACATCTCGTCGAGGCTCGCGTCGAGTGCGGCGCGATCCCAACGCGGCCCGCCCGACATCGCGACCGACCCCGGCAGCCGGCCGGCGAACACCTCCGCGTCGAACTGCTGCGGCGTGAGCTCGCAGTATTTCGCGGCGTTCGCCCGCTTGAGCATGCGCGGCCAATACGGAGCTGCGCTCATCGGTTCTGTCCTTCTTGATCTGTAAAGTGAGCTTTCACGGCGAGACCACCGGCTGCGGGGCCCGGCGGTGAGGGTTTTTGGGTGGCATGAACAAGGCCCGCTCCCCGGGGCGATAAGCGCACCATGTCAACTGCACGCCACGAGGTGCAGCGTGTTACGGTGCTGAGTGTTCACCGGCGAAATATGCCGTCTCCGATCCTTTGTATGATCAATGGCATAGCGGCGCCGATGTGGTATGATGACCAAACGCGGGACGTTTTTAGGAATACAATAAATGGATTTCCCGTGGACCGAGGCGCAACATTGGTGCGGATGCCAGCAGCGCAAAAAGACGACGAAGGAAACGAGCTTCTGTTCGAGGGGTCGTTGCTATTAATGGCCCAAAAGGTTCGGGCTATGAAGCTGCTTGAACGGCGCCATCTAAAAATCTCCCTTCCTGATAGAATTGTGCGACCGCACACCTTCAAAGACGGTTCGCTCGCCGCCCTGATTGACGACATTCCCGTGGTGGGGTGACAATGTGCGTTTTCGATTGGCGCAACGGCGATTTGATTAATCGCATTTGAAGTGCCTAGCGAGCCGTCACATGTGCCGAGCCTGTCCTGCCATCCAGCAGGAATCGTCTCGAGGTCGTCATGTTTTCTTTGATTGCACTTTATCTGGAATATCGCAGGACGAAGGCGCGAGGCGGTACAACTCGTGTCGTATCCGCGACTAAAACAGCTGTTGCTGCCAATGACCGCGGCGCGTCGCAAACGGCCGCCGACGCAGCGTAAATCTCGACGGACGCTGACGCGGCGGTTCCGCGGCGCTAAAGCCGCTCTTTGGACGACCACAGAGGCACTACCATGGCAGCGACGATCATCACTCCCAGCGGCACTGGTGCGATGGAGGCCGGACTCGTACTTGACGAGGAAGGCAGCCGATTCGTCGTCCTGACGTTCAAGGAGCCACAGGGCGAACCGACGCTCGTCACGTTTACAGTTCCGGTTTTTCAGAACTACGTCGAGCATCTTGTTCGAACGGCCAAGGCCGCTAACGAGGATGCCAACTGGGGCATTCCGGGCTGAGTATCTCCACCACAGTATCGTGCCGCGATCTTTTCGAAACAGCGTGACGGTACGGCGGCCTGCAACGGCCTTCGCAGTACGTTTTTTGTCCTCCGGGCTCACGCTGCCAGTATTCGCTGCTCGATCGCCGCATTCTCGGCTCTCACCGGCGATGCTACTCGGGATCAGCGCGCGCGCGGTGCGGATGCTGCCCTCAAGCATGGCCTGGGCCACGTCGTTTTTTCTTTCGGCATCATCAGCCACGGGAAACTCTCCGATCAATGCTGCGCAGCTGGGCGCGGATGGTGCTCAGGGCGGCGCTGCGCTCGGCGGATGGCGGCTGGTGCATGAGGCGGTCGCGGCGGCCGAGGACCTCGGCTTGGTCGAGCACACGCTGGCTCTCGCGGGGGCCGGCTGAGTTGCGGCCGATCTGGCTGTGCATCCTCATGCCGATCACATCGTCTTGATGAGTTCGAGGGCCTGCGCTTCGGCGAAGCCCTCAGCGACATAGGCTAGGAACATCGTGCGGCGGGCGTGCGCGATATGAGAGGCCGCAGCCGCGACGCCCTGCCAAATCTCAACCTGCGCACGGACGGCCTCGGGCCAGTCGGTGCGGGGTGTATCGGATCGAAGTGGTTCGGAGGCCATCAGTAGTCGCCGACCGACGTGCAGACGGCGTCCTCGTCGATGATGATCTGCGTACCGCAGGCGACATAGGCACGCAGCCGCTGTGAAAGGCCGTAGCTGCGGCCGATGTGGCCGGTATCCTTCAGCGGGCGCTTGTCGAGCCAGCCACCCGAAATGATGCCGTCCTTGCCGATCAGCAGGCGGTGCGACGCTTCCGTATCAGCGCGGCGTTCGTGATGGGTTTCCTCATCCAGATAGATCCAAGTGCTGCCATACTCGTTGTGCTTCACCTCGACGGTGATGACGTCGCCGTACGAGTCCCCGCCCTCGTGCTCCTTGCGCATCTCGTCGGCGATCTCGCTTAGTTTGATCGACTTGGGCGCCAGGCTGAGCAGCTCCTGCATGTCTGCGGACAGGCGGCCGGCGACGAGCGGGGCGACCGTCGCCTCGATCTGGGTCTTCAGGATCTGCAGCACGGTCGAGCCGTAGGAGGGCAGATCCAGCTGGTCGACGCGCAACGCGTCTTCGACAGCCTTCTCAATCAGCTTGCCGGTATCACTGTACGACCGCAGCGCGCGGTCGACGCTCTCGACGATCAGCTTGTCGACGCGGGTCGCGACTTCCTTCTCAATGAATTCGGGGGTCATCTTCGCCGCAACGGCGTCGCTGATCAGGGTGCTGAGATCCATTTTAGGACGCCTTGCGGGTTAGCTGGGGATCGGCCTCGACGATCAGCAGCGAGGTGTGACGAGTCCGGAGGGGGCGGACCGAGGCAGTCGGGGACAGGGGCACGAAGCCGGGCCGATCGTTGCCGCGCAGCGCGGCCATGATCTGGGGCCAGCGGCGATAGACGTCCTCGAAGAAGATGACGCCTGCGATGATGGCGATGGCCAAGAGGCTCATCCAGCCGGCACCGTGCATGATGTTGGTCCAGTTCATGGGCGATCTCCGAGGGTGAGGATGGCGATCATCAGGTCGATCAGGATCTCCGCGGAGAAGACGCCCATCAGATCGGGGATTGGGGCCAGCGGCGCGCGCGCTGCGGCGCCAGCGGGGTCGAGGTAGTTCACTGGCTCTGCCCTTCGGCAGCGGCGCGGATCGCCTGCCCCCATGCGTGGCTGGAAACCTGCGGATCGATCGGCTTGGCGACGTCGTAAGGCGCGCCCTTCTCGATGATCGCGGGATGCACGATGCCGACCTTGCGCTGCTCGACGGCCTGGCGCTTCAGGGTGCCGGGCACCCATGCCGGCTTGCGGGGCGCCCGGAGGCGGCACACGCCGGGGATCTGGACTGTCCGACCAGCTGCAAGTGACGACAGGACGGCGCCGAACACGCGCTCGGCCATGTCCTGTGCGTCATCGGCAGCGATGCCCGATTCCGCGATGGCTGCGATGATGTGCTTATCGACCATGAACGATGTCCAGCCACTGGGTTGCGCCCGCGGGCGTGATGATCTTCGCCCGACGCCCGTCCCGCGTGATCGCGAGACGCGGGAGGACGAGCTCGACAGCCTTGGGCGGCATCGTCCAGTCGTCGGGGTTCTGTCGTGGGCGGCGCAGGACAGTGGCGGTCGGCACCGAGACCGGATCCCGCCCCTCTTTCATCAGCGCGCCAATCTGCTCGACCGTCCAGCGTGAGGTCGGATGCGGGGTGCCCTGCCACAGCGACGATGGGGTGATGGCCTGCGTCATGCTGCGCTCAATTCGATGTAGCGGGTGACGGCCTCGGCGGCTGAGACGCGGACAGCGAGGGTCCGCATGCGAAATTCCGTCTCGACCTTGTCGGCCTCGGCTTCGACGCGTTCGCGCTCGGCGAGCTCGCCCATGTCGCGCACCATCGCCTTGATCATCGCCGGGGTTGGCTTGCGGCGCGTGCGGGCATGGAGGATCCACGCGACTTCCGTGACCAGCAGCAGCGCACGTGCGCCGAGGTGGTGGTCCTCGGGCACAAGCTGCAGCTTCTCAGCCTTGCCCCGCAGGTTCGCCCACAGCTCGGCCCGCTCGTGCTTGATCGCGGCAAAGTGCTTGTAGCGGTCGACCGCGGCGGTCAGCATTTGCTGGTCGAGCGTGCGCAGGCGCTGCGCGACATAGCGAAACTCGGTGATCGCGGTATCGAGGTCCGGATCGCAGGTCATGGTCGGGCCGGTCATCGCGGCGCGCCTTCGACATCAGCCCAGCGACCACGATGCGGCGACTTGGCGGCATAGGCGCGGGCAGCGGCGACGAGGTCGATCTTGTGGACCGCCTCGAACGTCTTCGCGCCCCGGTGGAGCTCGGCGTGATGATGCTGGCAGAGCGGGACCGCCTTGTAATCGGCGACCTTCAGGCTGGCGCCCTTCCCTCCCGCATGATCGACATGCGCGGCCTCCATGCGGCCATCGCAGTCCGTTCCTGCGATCAGGCACGGGCGGCCGCGCAGCCATTGAATATGCGTCGGGAAGCGGCGCCCGGCGTCAGCTTTGCCGCTGTTGCGATGGCGCGGGCGGATGTTGACGCGCATCATGCCGCCAACGCCATTTGTTGACCGCCGTAATGACGCTGGAACCATGCACCGATCTGCGCACGGTGGACGCCGATACCTGCACCGTCGGTCTCGGTGACGTCCATAATGCGCGCGAGGCTGGCGTTCGACGCCTTCCACATCGCGTCACGATACATCTGCCCCCCCGCGAACAGCACGTCCTGTGCAGCCGCAAACCGGATTGCCATCTGATGGTGATCATAGGACGGATCGCGGCAAATATCGGCGGCGCGCGCCTCCGTCATGCGGCAGTCGTAATTCTCTATCTGGACATCGGCAGGGATAAAGCCGTGTCGCGCGCTCAGCACCGTGATGAGCAACTCCCCCGACGCTATAGCGTCCCGAGCGGCTGGAAGTTCGGCAAGGCGAGCCCGTAGCGTCCGCCACATCGGCCCATCGTACCGGTCGATTGCTGGCATCGTGCCCGCGTCTTCGCGCTTGGTCGCGCTGCAACCCATGACGACCAGCTTCACGAAACCACCCGATAGGCAACGATATCCGACGGTGCGCCCTGATGGACCCAGCAGTCGCGATAGCCGTATGCAGAAACGCCATCGGCGGGGTTCGCGCGCTCTGCAGCGCGGCGGTCACGATCGAACCAGAACTGCACCTGGACACGTCCAAGATCCGAGACAGGGCACCCTGCCCCATCGCACTCGATCCAATCTGTGGAAGCCTGCTCGGCCACTTTGGTCTCCTACCGGGCCGGGCTGGCCTGATAGTCGACGTGTACGGTTACCGTATGTCTATGTCAAACGGTTTCCGTACATTGCCGCCCGCTTGATAAAACGACGGGCTAAGAAATTTCCTATCGACACGCGCCGCGCAGCAGAACACAAGGAGAACATGGCGAGCGAATCCCAAGTCTTACCGTTGAGCGGCATTACGTCAGAAGGCGCATGCTTGCTGCCAGACTATCCCTCGCGATGAGATTGGCGCACGAAAATGAGCGTCGCCTATCGGCTACTGAGCGCGACCTGCTGCTGACGTTGCAGCTTAAGAGCGAGCTGGCAGGCGCGATCGACGACCATCAAGCCAGCCCTCCGCTCGGTCAAGATTTTCGCCAATCTGAGAAGATGCGGCGAACTCAGAATATGCTCGAATGTCTAGAGCGAGGTCTTCGACTCGCTCATCATCGGGATCGATCCGCACGCCAAGCTGCTGAGCAATATACTGAACCGCCAACCTTGCGACTGGTAGGCTCATCGGCTCAATCGGGCGATCCTCGTCTTGGTTATCCAGGTCGAACGCGCTGATTAAGGCCATACCCTCGTCGAAGCTCAGCTTCCGCGTTTTCCCGGTTTTCGGGTCAGGGTTGTAGAGCCGGGTTGCATTGTTCGTCGTCACGTTGAGGACCGAGGCGATCCGCGCATGCGTGACATTGCGCTCGCGCAGGGCCGCAAGGATCTTTTCGGACGTATCCATTTCTCGTTGATGGGCGGCCCACGGGATACGCGCCAGAGGGAAAGTCGCACAATCCCCTTGCCAAGCATGTACGGATACCGTACTTGTTAGGTCATGGAAAACGTTGACCAGATCATCGCAGCGATAGGCGGAGTTCGCAAAACCGCTGCGGCGCTCGGCATCGCCCCTACGACCGTTCAACATTGGAAGTCGCATAACCGAGTACCGGCCTGGCGGCAAAATGATCTGACAGCCGTGTACAACCACGCGGTCGAGAAAAAGGAGGCTGCATGACGGCCAGCCTCACCATACGCTTTTCCCAAAGCAATCCTCGCACGCCTTCTGGTCGCTGTCGCAGTCTGCTCCGCAGTTGTGGCATCTACCGCCGGCGGGGTGGGTCGATTTCGCGCGCACCGCTTCGGGGCTTTCACGGAACCACCATTCCACCGCTCGCCGCGGTGCATGAAAAAGCCAAGAGAGCATTGCGTTTCCTTGCTGTGGTGGGAGCTCATAGCACTACGCCCAGCGTTAAGCAGCAGGCGGTGACGTAGATGCTGCTCACCCTCCCCACCATGGAACTGTCCCGCGTCGCTGGCGCCGCGACTGCGATCATCGCGATCGGCGCGCAGCGGTTCGGCTTCCATGCTGCATCGGATCCTTCGTACATCGAGGCACCGGTCCTCGACGTCACGCACTGCACGGCCTGCGGTAGCCGAGCCGGAATTGCGGTTCGGTGCTGCCAGCAGCCGGTTTGCCCCTCCAGAGATCGGGAAGCCGCATGACAATCCTCGGCATCATCATCGTGACCATCGCCTGCACGGGCCTCGTCTGGCTGGTGGACCTGTGCTGCCGCCATGAGCTCGCAATGCTCGAGCAGCGCGCGCGCGACGGCGAGTCGAACGGCCTTCGGAGCGGTGATCAGGTTCTCGGTTTCCATGAGCAGGAGAATGGTCGATGACCGGCCCAACTGTCGTTGCAAAAGCGGAACGGCTTACGAAAGCCCAGTTGCACGCGAAGATCATGCGCGGCGTGTCCCGCGGGATCGATAACGCGGGCGGCAAGGGCCGGTTCGCCGATGCGGTCGACCTGTCCACCCAGGCCCTCGACAAGCAGCTTCAGAGCTCCATGCCTTCGATCGAGGTTCTGGACCGCATGATGGACGTCGAGCCCACGGTGCTGGACGACTGGCTGCGCGCGAAGGGCAAGCGGATCGTCGACGAGGATGCGGTCTGCGACGCGGATGACTGCGGCCTGCTGATCGCGCGCGTCCTCGTGATGCTGAACGAAGCCGAGCACCCGGATGGCCCCGGCGGGCGCGCCATCGTCCCCCAGGAATACCTCGCTGGCGAGAAGCTGATGCGCGACCTTCACGGCGCGTCGGCCCGCTGGCTGCAACGATGCACCGAGATCCGCCGGCCCCTTTCCGCCGTCGCCTGAAGCCAACGAATATCACGCGGAAAACCCCGCAACGGAGATGACTATGGACGCGCTCAATAGCGCAGTGCCGGTTGAGCCCGGTTCTGCGGACGGCTTTCTGCGGGCCGCGCGCGCCACGCGCGTCATGATCGGTGACGTTCGCGAGCAGCTGCGTCTGCTGCCGTCGCAGTCAGTCGATTGTGTGGTCACGTCACCACCTTACTGGGGCCTGCGCGACTATGACGTCGACGGCCAGATCGGCCTTGAACCAACCTTTGCCGAGCATCTCTCGGTCATGGTCGACGTGTTTCGCGAGGTCCGGCGCGTGCTGAAGATGCACGGCACGGTCTGGATCAACTACGGCGATTGCCACGCTGCAACGCCCAACGGCAAATCAGCGGCGGCGTACAAGGCGGACGGCACCGATGATCGGACCTTTCGCGACAAGCCGTTCAGCACTGTCGGATCGGTTGGCGACGGGCGCGGCTCCTTCAAGCCGAAAGACTTGTGCATGTTGCCGAACCGCCTGGCGATCGCGCTTCAGGATGACGGCTGGTGGGTTCGGTCCGAGATCGTATGGAACAAGACGAACCCGAAGCCCGAGTCGATCACCGATCGGCCGGCGGCAGTGCATGAGAAGATCTGGCTGCTCACCCGCAGTGAGGCCTACTATTTTAATGCGGACGCGCTGCGCGAGCCGGTCTCCGGCAACGCGCACGCGCGCCGCAAGGATGGTCAGTACCAGCCTGCGAAGGGCTCGACTGCCGGGCAGAACCGCGCGGGCACTTGGGTCGAGACCTACGTTCCTGAAACCCGGAACGGCCGCAATGTCTGGACCTTCAATATCGAGGGCTGCCGCGAGGCACACTTCGCGACCTTCCCGCGCGAGCTCGCGCGCCGGTGCATCGCTGCGGGCTGCCCGCCGACGACGTGCGCAGCGTGCGGCGCGGTAGATGATTGCGGCGGGATCTGCGCGACCTTCGGCCGTGCGCGCGGGCATGTCCTAGATCCGTTTGGGGGATCCGGCACCGTTGGCTTGGTCGCTGAGCAGGTCGGTCTCGACGCAACACTGATCGAACTGAACCCTGATTACGCCGCAATCGCCGAGACACGTCTCGCGGGTGGACGTGGCATCGTCGAGGTCGCGGCATAATGACGAAGCCACGCCGTACAGCTGCACAGTCCCGCGACGTCGTCTACGATGCACTGCTGCGCGCCGCGCGCGCCGGGGCTCGTTGTCCGACGAACCTGGCCTTGGCAGCGCTGCTCGGCGTGCGGTCCTCCTCGATCCCTCAGAAGGCACTGGTCGACCTCATCGCGGCGGATAAGATCGTGGTGACCACGACGCCGTTCTCGCGTGAGATCTTCATTCCCGAGCTGGGCGTGACAATCCGCGCCAGCAAGGCTCCGGATGGTTCGCTGAGGGAGGCTGAGCGCGCTCACGCGATCGCGCGGGCCGAGCGCCGTGAACCCCTGCCCCCGGTGCTCGATCGCACCCCCTGCTTCCGCTGCGGCATCCGCGCCGACATCGGCTGCGATCATCAGTCCGCATCGGCCCCCTACATCATTGACGTGGAGTTCGCGGCATGACGCGCACCTGTTCAGATTGCTCGACGCCCATCAGCCGAGACTCCAAGGGTCGGTGTCGGGCGTGCGCCATGCGAGAAGTCTCCTTGAGACCCGAGATCGCGAAGACGCGGCGCGATGGCCTTAACGCAAAGCGTCGAGATCCTGCTTTTGTAGAGCGGCATCGGAAATCCTGCCGGGTGGCAGCTGCGCGCATAATGGCTGATCCCGTCAAGGCCGCCGCGAAGCGCGAAGTCGGGCAGCGGACCGGGCGGCACAACTTCTGGCGTGAGGCTGATGAGGCATCGAAGGTGGCGGCGCGCGATGCAATTCGCCGCGCACGCCTGTCGTGGTGCCCAGAGCAGTACTGGGACTTGAACGCCAAGATGAAGGTCGGCGGCATGCTGCTTGCCGAGCGCAAGGCCATCATCCTCGCCGAGATCGCGGGCACCCCTGAGAATGCCCACCGCGCCGTCCTCAACCACCAAGACGCCCAGCGCATCCGCCACGAGCGCGATGTCGCCCAGTCCTACTGATCAACCAAGGAGCATGACAATGACCGACGAACGACAGCACGGCATGGGAGGCGGCGCGGTTGCCGCCGACGAGCTTCGGCTCCTGATCGAGCGCGCCGAGCGTCTCGAGGAAGAGAAGAAGGGCATCTCGGACGACATCAAGGACGTGTTCGCCGAGGCCAAGGGCCGTGGTTACGACCCGAAGGCGATCCGCAAGATCCTGTCGATCCGCAAGCTCAAGCGGGAAGAGTACCAGGAGCAGGAGGCGATCCTTGAGGTCTACCTTCAGTCGCTGGGGATGATCTGATGGCATATTGGTATGCCGATTGTCCGGACGCCGAGCGGTGGCAGCCGCTGAAGGCCGACACGCTGGTAGATGCAATCGTTGAGGCCCGTCATGTCGACGGCGGCGAGATATCGGATGGTTCGCCGTTCAACATCGCAGTCGCGGATAAGCAGCCGTGGCGCTTCGACTGCTTCGATCGCATCGACGAGGAATTCGACAGCTCGAACGAAGAGCTGGGCGATGGTGATGGCGATCCTCCTAGCGTTGATGCGGGCATCTGCGCTCACGGTGCCAGCCCAAAGACGGAATTGCGCAAGCACTTGGAAGCCGCACTTGAGTCGTGGGTTCGTGAGAACGGCAATCCGTCGGCTTGGGCCCTGAACTTCACCGAATCTCATGATGTCCCCGCAACGGCGGAATGGCATGCGGCCCAGCAAGCCGCAGGGGGGGCCTGACCATGTGGGGCCTGATCAAACGCGCCGTTGTCGGTCGGGCCCCTGTGGCCCAGCCGCGCCCATCGGTCGAAGACCGCCTTGCGCGTCTCGACGCCGACATCGATCGCGGGATCGCCGATGCCCGCGCCCGCCGGCTCGCCCGCCCGACGCGAGCAGAGCACGAACGCTTCATCCGCGCCCGCCCCAAGGTCGCAGAGCTCAAGCGCGCGATCGCCATGCAGCACGTGGAGTTCTGACGGTGGATAATGGCGACAAGTTCTTCATGATGATCATCGCGCTGTACGCAGTCTGGCAGCTCTGCCGAGTTGCGCGCGCTGTAGAGTCGATCAGCACCGAATTGCTGGCCCTCCGCACGATCGCCGAGCAGAACCGCCGGTGACGCTCCTGACGGGCTTCGACCTGTGCCGCGCCGCTATGAGCGTCGTCGGAATTAGTGCGCCTGAACAGAGCGTGCTGAACGTGCTCGCCATCATGGCGAACGACGCTGCGCAGTGCTGGCCGGGGATCAACGGGCCAGCCGGGCTAGTTGGCAAAACGAAGTTGTCCGAACGCGCCGTGCAGAACGCTGTGAAGTCTTTGGCGGCGGCGGGCCACCTCACTCGCGCAGAGCGCCCCGGTAAGGGCGTAATCTATACCGTTCACCCCCGCACCTCCTGCACCCCCGCACAAGATGCGCCGGTGCAGGAGGTGCGCCCCGCAGGAGGTGCGCCAACCCCCGCACCTCCTGCACCCAAACTACCAAGAACCACCATACCCCCGAAGGTGGCGGGCAAGCACGATGCTGCTGGCACGCTTGTTCCTCTCGACTTCACGCCGGTCGTCAAACCGGACTCGATCACCGGCAAGGCGATGGCAGCTTGGCCGCCTGGTCTCGAAGCCGAGCAGGTCGAGCACTTCATCGACCGGCACACCACGCAAGGAACGAAGAGCCTCGATTGGCAGGCTTCGTGGAGAACCTGGGTCAAAAACTGGAAGAGCTTCAATGGCAAACGAACTCACGACCGTCGACCAGCGTACCGGGGTAACGACCTCACCCCGATGGCAAGAGCCCTCGTTGAACGGGAGGCTGGCCGATCTGGTGCTTGGGACTGACCCCCTGCCGCCCCGGCTGCCCGTGCTGACCGACGCTGAACTCGCGGACGCTGAGCAGGCTCTCGCCGTCTACCGCGTTGCGCCTCGGACGAGCTCGCCGCGCGCCGTTGATCGCGTCATGGCAAAGCTGGTCGTCGCCTATCCCGCCGCGCGGGTGTCGGTCGAAGAGGCTAGCGCCCGTCTCGACGTCTATGCCGAGCAGCTGAGCGATATTCCCGCGGACGTGCTGATGGCCGGCGCGATGGCCGCGGCGCGGACGATGAAGTTCTTCCCGTCGATCTCCGAAATCCGCGCTGCCGCGATGAGTCAGCCCGCGCCCCCGCGGATCCAGCGGCAGTGGCGCCTCTCGCAATTGATCGAAGCGCGCACACGTCGCGGGGCCGATGATCCCGCTGTCGAGCGCTGCCGACCGGAAGAGGCCGCTGAGATCGTCGCCGCGCTCGGTGGTCGCTTCGCAGCGGCTGCCGATCCAAGCCGCCCAAAGCCGCAGGGCGGAAACCCTGACCGCGGCGCGCGAATGCCGAGCCGCGAGGATTACGTGCGCATGTTCGGCGTCGATCCCGGCGACGCGATCGAGGGCAATCCCGGGCAGATGGCAGCATGACCGAGGCCGAGCGCAATCGTCGGACAATGACTGACCCCGGCCGCATGCTGTGGAAGGATGACGTCGAGGGCATCTGTCGCTCGCCGGATATGTGCTTCGACTATGGCGAGCATGTCCGGTGCGGTCCGTGCGCGATCGACCAAGCGACGCGCGCTGGCGTCACCAGCGACCTGAACGTCCCGCGCCTTCCCGAGGTCTCGCGCTTGCGCAGGATGCTCGTCGAGCACGGCATCGATCCAGCGCGGGCCCTACGCGCACCTTCAGGAGAACGATGATGGGCGAAATGACCACACAGGAGCACTTGATAGCGGTCGTGCAAACTATGAGCCAGATCGACGACTTGCTGAACGTTGAGCGGTTGGTTTTGCCGCCTGGCCTCTCGGAGAAACGGGAAGGCTTCCAGGGTTTCGCAAGCAGAAGAGCCGGGTTGAGGCAATTGAGCGCGCCCGCGCCGCCTTTGCCCGCGACTTACCTCAAGTCACCTCCGCATGAAGACCAAGGACGAAGGCACCGCGTGGCTCCGCTCTCACGGCTGGGTCCAGTGCGAGCGCGGATGCTGGATCCAGCCGGCATTCCCGAAGCCCAGAACCACTGGAGATCACGCATGAGCGAGTATCCACGGCTGACGAAAGCCCTGCGCTGGCTGACATACTCGGTGCTGCTCGGTGCTGCGCTGGGGCTCTACGGGCGGTGGCAATATCACCGCGGCTTCAACACTGGCGCTGACACGGCGATATGCGCCTTCGCGATTGGCATCGACGGCCCCGGCGCGGTCCGCACTTCCGAAGCCTGCGAAAACATCCGTGATCGCAACTACGTGATCGACGGGTTCTATCCAAAAGGAACGTCAGGGAAGCCCGCATGAATACCAAGTGCGAAGGCATGACACATATCTATCAGAGCGAGGGTTGAGATGATGGGGCGGGGAAACGATTGGTGCATCCTTCGAACAGGAGCGTCACGCACGCTGCCGCTGGTCGCCTCTCTGGAGGCTGCCGGCTTTGACGTATGGAGCCCCGTGCAGACACTGACGCGTCGCCGAGGCCCGGCGCGCGAGCGGGTTGAATACGCGGCACCGATTATGCCGACGTTCGTGTTCGCGCGTGCCGATCGCCGACACGACCTCGCCCGCATCGCCGCGCTACCCTTCTCCGAACATCCAGGCTTCTCGGTTTTTCGCTATCTTGGCGCTATCCCAACAATCGGGGACGCTGAGATAGCTGAGGCTCGGCGTATCGAAGAACGGGGTAAACGGGCAGCCAAGATGGGGCAGCGCCAGGCCTTCACCGTGGGGCAACCGGTCAAGGTCAAGGAAGGTCCCGGCGCTGGTCTCTCGGGTGAGGTCGTAAGTGACGGCAATGGCAAATTCGTGCTCGTCGCATTCGCTGGCATCAACCTGAAAATCGGGTCTTGGCTACTTGGAACGGATGAGGTACATGATGCGCCTATCGCCGCATAAGCGGGCTGCGATGAGCGCGTTGGCTAGCCACCCTCATCCCCTCACGCAGGAGCTATGCTCCGAGCGATTGTCCTACGGTATGGTCAGATGCGACGTTACTTTGTGCGTTGATGTGGCCTATGCCTGTAGGCCCACTACGCTCAGGAACTTTATATGAAGAACGTCGTCAGTCTGGTTCTAGCATCCATCTTAGTTGCCGCTCCGGCGCACGCGCAGACGGTGAACGACGATGTCCGGTGCCTGGTTGTAACCAGTGCCGTCGGCGAGCAGGCCGAGAACGAGCCAACGCGGAAGGTCGCGAATTTGACGGCGGCGTTCTATATGGGGCGGCTGGATGGACGGGTTCCCGCAACTGTTGCTGCAGCCCTCAAGTCTCAACCGGCTGTCGCTGGAACCGCCGCGCTGGGAGTTTTCAAAGCCTGCGCTGCGAGGGCACAGGGCGCACAGGCGCGCTTGCGCGCAGAATCTCGGTGATTTGACGGCACCAAGTAATTGAGCGTGAGATGAGACGCGGAATGGGAGGAGCAGTGTGAGACGCCCTCATGCCCTTACGCAGGAGCCATGCTGCGAGCGATTGTCCCACTGTATGGCGTAAGTCGCATGCTCTCTAAGCGGTTATCAGTACTCAGGGGACTGGCTCTCCAATCCCCTGAGTGGCGGTCTTATCGGGACCTTGTAGCGGATCCGTGATCTGAATAGGCGACTGTATTGTCGCCGACGATGTTGAATAAGCCGTGGTCATTATCTGCGACATGATCGTCGGGCCATGGTGATTGTTCCGAGCCGTGATCGCTATTAGCTTCGCTGGGGCAACGCGCTGATGGCCTATCCCTTTTAAGCTCATACGTACTCAGCATCTTAACTCTCCAATGCTCGACCTCGAGTCGGGTCGTTTTTTATTGGGAGCCTTGCTGAGAGCGTCGTCAAGTCCCCTCCGGCAACGCTTATAGCTTAGCAGCCCGCGAAATCTTGCTGTGAAATTCGGGAGCGTTGTGCAGTGTCCGTATTACTCAGAGCAACGTTGCTGAATGGCGCAGGAGATGGTGTGGCATCAACCTTCCGACCCGCTACCGCTGACCGTGTCGAGGCTATTGGCATGCGCGTGCTGCTTATTGCCGAAGACATGCGAGCAGGGTCTCGGCACCATGGTCGCAGCGAGCGTCTGATCGACCAAGCTGAGCAGGCAGCGATCGACCTGCGCGCCGCCGTACGTGGGCGCTAATCAGTTACGGAGCGAGAGTGCATATGTCGCTGCCCATCGATCCGCTGCCGCCGCTAGTCCTACTTCCTCGCGAAGAATGGACGCTGCGGCCATTGAGCGATGCGCAGGTCGGCGTCGGCATCTTCAGCCGAGGCGGGTCCTTGTATCTGCAGAAGTGGTCAATCCATGACTTTCCGAATGCATTCTTCAGTATCCCAGATCTCGAAGACGCCGGGCTCCTTGAGGTTTACATGTGTGCCGTCGAGAAGCTGGTATACGGTGCTCCCGCGATGCGTAGTGATGCCGCGGTCGAGGTCGCGGAACTCGGTCATATTCGCCCACACTATCACGGTGTAACGGTGGCCATCATCGCCCTCGGCCGCAAATCGCTCAACTTCGTTCATCGTTTGCTCCTGAGTCGTAAATTAACCGCGAATCAGTTGCACGTTTATCAGGCACGCGGTCGCTAATGGGCAAGCTCAAGGCGCTGCCCAACCTCCTCACCTCCTTGCGGCCAGGGCTTGGTTCGCTACCGCCTGTAGAGCGCACCCGCGACGAGGACCGCATCCTGCACGCGCCTTGGCGCAAGCTCTACAAGACGGCGC
>NZ_JPJC01000229.1:117084-121660 GCF_000733135.1 Sphingomonas sp. FUKUSWIS1 | reverse complement strand
AGCGCTTGAGATACTGCTTGCCGTTCTCATCGGTCTGCGGAACGCGGCTGATGATCTTGCTGTGCAGCATCACGGCGATGAGGTCCTTTTCTGGGACGAGCGCAACCTGCAGTGCCTGTGCGCTCCCTGCCACAACAGCCGCAAGCAGCGCGCTGAGCGCGCCCAACGACACTGACCACGCCGCCCCACCCCCGGGGGGGAGGGTCCGACCATCGGCAGGGCGCGCCCTGCTGGACCCCATAGGCTCTCACGCGCATTTTTTTTCTTCCTCACGTTTTGAGGTGCGTACTTTTCGGCCGGAGGTGCCGCGTCATGGCAACCCGCAAATCATCTTTCGACTGGACGCGCATCGAGCTTGAATACTTGGCCGGCGAAGATTCCATTCGAGAAATAGCTGACCGACACGCAATTTCGGAAGGCGCTATTCGGAAGCGCGCCAAGGCCGAAAAGTGGGTGCGAGTGGTACGCAGGGTACGCAAAGTGCGTACTTCGACGCCTCCGCAGCCTTCGCCGCCAGTCGAGCGCGAACGCGAGCCGGTACCGGATGCCGCCGCGATCGCCGAACGCGGACGCGGGTTGGTGTCGCGGATGCTGGATGAGCTCGAGGCGACGACAACGCATGCCGGCGAACTCGAGGAGATGATCGAGGAGATCACCGCTGACGATCGCGATGGCCGTCGCCGCGATGGCATGCTCGGCGCGATCAGCCTTGGCGGCCGGGCGAAGACACTGAAGGAACTCGCCACCGCGTTTAAGACGATCAATGAGGCTTCCGCGCCGCAGGGCAAAAAGGCGGCGGCGCAGGATCGCGCTCGAGAGGTGGCGGGCGGCAGCCGGTTCCGGCCCGTCGGAACGCCAGCTCTCAGCGTGGTAAAGACGTAAGTTGGCCCAGCCAACCTGGTCGACCGCATGCTTGGATTGGAAGCGTCGGATCTGCGACCGGAGATCGCTGATCCCGTTCTCTCCCCTCTTCCCGGCGTCGGCCGAAGCCAAAATGGCCGTCTTCACTTCGCTCAAGATCGTCGACTTGCCCGGGCAGCCGACGTTCGGTGAGGCAAGCGACGAGTGGCTGCTCGACTTCGCTGCGGCCGTGTTCGGCGCCTTCGACCCCGACACCAACCGGCAGCTGATCACCGAATACATGCTGCTGATCAGTAAAAAAAATACTAAGTCGACGCTGGCCGCTGGCATCATGCTCACGGAGCTCGCCTGCGGCTTCCGGTCTTACGACGAGAACCTGATCCTGGCGCCGACAAAGGAGGTTGCGGCCAACAGCTTCGCACCGGCCATGGGAATGATCGACGCCGATGAAGAGCTGACAGATCTCCTGAAACATCAGGAGCACCTGAAGCTCATCACGCACCGCGAGATGAAATCCACGCTCAAGATCGTTGCGGCAGATAGCGGCACGGTCGCGGGCAAGAAGGCCAGCCGCGTGCTGGTGGATGAGCTCTGGTTGTTCGGCGAGATGGCGAACGCCGATTCGATGTTGAAGGAAGCCACTGGCGGCCAGGTGAGCCGCCCCGAGGGGTACACGATCTATCTGACGACGCAGTCGGACAAGCCACCCGCGGGCGTGTTCAAGCAGAAGCTCAACTACTTTCGCGACGTCCGTGATGGAAAGATCGTGGACCCGCGGAAGCTGCCGGTGCTGTACGAATATCCCGAGGAGATGGTCGCTGACGGCGACCACCTGAAGCGCGAAAACTTCTTCATCACCAACCCGAACATGGGCCGATCGGTCACACAGGACTGGCTTGAGGAGAAGGCGGCCGAGGCTGACCACGGTGAGGATGGGCCTCGCGCTGTATTCTACGCGAAGCACCTCAATGTCGAGATCGGCATCGGCCTGCGGCACGACGCTTGGATCGGCTCGCTGTATTGGCAGGCTGCCAAAGCTGAAGCGAGCCTATGGGACGGCTCGTTCGGGTCCTTCCTCGATATCTGCGAAGTCGTAGTCGCCGGAATCGATGGTGGCGGCCTCGACGATCTGCTCGGCCTGGCACTGCTGGGCCGGCACAAGGTGACAAAGCAGTGGATCCTCTGGTGCAAGGCTTGGGCGCAGCAGGACGTTTTCGATCGTCGGAAGGACATTGCTAGCCGGCTTACAGACTTCATCGGCGAGAAGACGCTGGTGCGCTGCGAGGCGCCGACCCAAGATCTGATCGAAGTCGCTGACCTGCTCGAGCAGGTGAAAGACGCCGGGCTTTTCCCTGAGCAGGCAGCGATCGGCCTCGATCCTCAAGGCGTCACCGCGCTGGTCGACGAGCTGGCCGGCCGCGGGTTCACTGCCGAGCAGATGCTGGCAGTCAGCCAAGGTTTCCGGCTCTCGGCAGCTGTCTGGGGCATGGAGCGCAAGCTTAAGGACGGCACGCTGATCCATGGGGGGCAGGAGCTCATGGCCTGGTGCGTCGGCAACGCGAAAGCGGAGCAGCGCGGCAACGCCGTCCTGATCACCAAGCAAATCGCCGGCAAGGCGAAGATCGATCCCCTCGTCGCCGCCTTCAACGCGGTGATGCTGATGACCCGCAACCCGGAAGCCGCAGGCGCCGGGCTGCAGGTTATGTTCCTCTGAAAGGCAGCCCCATGCAGAACCGTGCGTTTAGTGTGCTCAGTATCAAGGCGCTCGATGACGACGCGCGCACCTTCAGTGGGATCGCCACCACGCCGTCAGTCGACCGGGTCGGCGACATCATCGACCCGATGGGCGTCAAGTTCACGAACCCCATTCCGCTGCTGCATCAGCATCGTCACGACAAGGTGATCGGCAAGGTCTGGTTCGAGACGCCGACGAAGGACGGGATAAAGTTTCGCGCCGAGATCCCCAAGATTGAGGAGCCGGGCGAGTTGCAGGACCGCGTCAATACGGCGTGGGGCGAGATCAAATACGGCCTTGTGACGGCCACCTCCATCGGATTTCGCCCGATCGAGTACTCGTTCATGGAGAACGGCGGCGTTCGGTACACCGAGACCGAGGTCTTCGAGCTGTCTGCGGTAACCATTCCGGCGCAGGCCGATGCAATCATCAATCAGATCAAGTCGATCGACGCTGCCCTGCGCAAGGAAGCCGGCGTCCCCGACCCCGAGATTCCCGCCAACCCAGAACCTGCCGCGGTCGGCAAATCGGTTCGCGTGGTGAAGCTGGATGACCCCGCCCGCGATCGGGCGAAGCCATTCGTCATCAACACCATTCGAAGGATTTGAAGTGACCAAATTTGCTGAACAGATCACGGCGTATGAAGCCAAGCGCGCCTCGGTCGTGGGCGCCATGGACGCGATCATGACCAAGGCCGCCACCGATGGCGCCACGCTCGACGCGTCGCAGTCGGAGGAATATGACGGCCATTCCGCCGACATCGTCGCGATCGACAAGCACCTCGATCGCCTGCGCACCGCCGAGCGCACCATTGCCAAGACGGCAAAGCCGATCGAGGACGTGCGTGACCCGTCGGCCGCTGCAGCACAGCGCGGCGGCGTGACCCAGGTCAAGGCGCAGCCCAAGCTCGCTCCCGGCATCGCCTTCGCGCGCTATGCCAAGGCCCGCGCCGTCTCGCGCCTCGATTCCGAGCCGGTGATGGACGTGGCGCAGCGCATGTATGGCGCCGACAGCGACGTCGTCGGCACGATCAAGGCCGCAGTCGCAGCCGGTTCAAACCAGCCCGGCAGCTGGGCCGCTGCACTGCACAGCCCCGAGGGCGCCGCTTTCGTCGACTTCGCCGAGTTCCTTCGTCCCGCCACCATTCTCGGCAAGTTCGGGACCAACGGCATTCCGGAGCTCCGGAAGATCGGCTTCGACGAGCCCGTCATCCTTCAGACCGGCGGCGGTCAGGGCTACTGGGTCGGCGAAGGCAAGCCCAAGCCGCTGACGTCGTTCGACTTCAAGCGCAGCGTTCTCGGCCGCCTCAAGGTCGCCAACATCGCCGTGCTGACCGAAGAGAACATCCGCAGCTCGAATCCGAGTTCGGAAGCGGTCGTTCGCGACGCGCTCAAGGCCGCGCTGGTCGAGACGCAGGATCTGGCGTTCATCGATCCGACCAATGCCGGTGCAGATACCGTTCGTCCGGCGTCGGTCACCAACGGCGCAAGCGCAAGGGCGTCGTCGGGCCGAGATGCGGACGCGGTGCGTGCAGATGTGCGAGCCGTGATGGCGGCGTTCATCGCGGCGAACAACTCGCTGACGACTGGCGTGTGGATCATGTCGGCGACCAATGCGCTCGGCCTGTCGATGATGAGCAACGCCCTCGGGCAGAAGGAATTCGCCGGCATGACCATGCTCGGCGGCACCTTCGAGGGCTTGCCGGTCATCGTGTCGGAATATGCCGGCCAGACCGTCGCGCTCGTCAACGCGGCCGACATCTACGAGGCCGACGAGGGCGATATCGCGGTCGACATGAGCCGCGAAGCGTCGCTCGAGATGAAGGACAGCGCCCTTCAGCAGGACGGCCTCGCCGGTACCGGCACGCAGCTGGTGTCGCTGTGGCAGAACAACCTGGTCGGCCTCCGCGCCGAGCGCACCATCAACTGGCGTCGTCGCCGCGCGACCGCGGTCGCGTACCTGACGGCCGTCCGCTGGGGC
>NZ_JPJC01000229.1:98791-116960 GCF_000733135.1 Sphingomonas sp. FUKUSWIS1 | reverse complement strand
CGGGCAGCAATCCTGCCCGCCGATCAACTGAGGAGACACCTATGCCTGACCTTATCGCCACCCGCGACATGAGGTACGCGACCCGCGCGCTTCAGGCGGGCGACCCATTCCAGGCGAGCAACCAAGACGCCCGCGTCCTGATTGCGATCAAGAAGGCGCGACCAGCTGACGCGTCGGCAGATCCGTCTGCCACGGCGCCGACTCTCGATGAACTGCGTGACAAGGCCGCCAAGCTCGGCATCACCGTCAGCATGCGCTGGGGCGACAAGCGCCTGCTCGAAGAGATCGCTAAGGTTGCGAGCGCCTGATGCGGATCCTCGGCCGGGAGTTCGGGCGCTCCCGGCAGATCACCACCGGGCAGGCCGAACCCGAAACTGAAGGCGGCCTGCCCATCATTCGCGAGAAGGCGGCGCGCATCGTCAGCACGCCGTCTGGACCTTGGATGCCGATCGTCCGCGAGAGCTATAGCGGTGCGTGGCAGCAGAATGTCGAGGTCAACCAGACCGCGGTGCTGGCCTTCCACGCCGTCTTTTCGTGCATGACGCTCATCGCGTCGGACATCTCGAAGCTGCGCGTCAAGCTGGTCAGCCAGGACACGCATGGCATCTGGGCCGAGACCACCCGCCCCGCCTATTCGCCGGTGCTGCGCAAGCCCAACAGCTTCCAGACCCGGATCCAGTTCTTCGAATCGTGGTTCCTGTCGAAGCTCAGCAGCGGCAACACCTATGTCCTCAAGCGCCGCGACGCGCGCAACGTCGTGATCGCACTCTACGTGCTCGACCCTCATCGGGTGAAGCCGCTAGTCGCCGACGACGGCAGCATCTTCTACGAGCTGCAACAGGACGATATCTCGGAGATCAGTGGCCCGATGGTCGTGCCGGCGCGCGAGATCATCCACGACCGGTTCAACTGCCTATTTCACCCGCTGGTCGGCGTATCGCCAATCTATGCGAACGGCCTAGCTGCGACGCAGGGGCTGCGTATCCAGGACAATTCGGCCGTCTTCTTCGGCAACCAGTCGCGCCCGGGCGGCTTGCTGTCGGCACCGGGCAAGATCAGCCCTGATTCCGCAGCGGAGCTTAAAGCCAACTGGTACGAGTATTACGGCGGCAAAAACTCTGGCCGCGTCGCCGTGCTCGGCGATGGCCTGAAATATGAGCACATGGCCGTCACCGCCAAGGATGCCGAGCTGATCGACCAGCTGAAGTGGACCGCCGAGGTGGTCTGCTCGACGTTCCATGTGCCGCCCTACAAGCTGGGGATCGGCAACCTGCCGACCAACAGCAACGTCGAGAGCCTAAACCTCGAATATTACACGCAGGCGCTGCAATCGCTGATCGAGGCGGCCGAGCTGTGCCTCGATGAGGGGCTCGGCATCGGCGAGGGCATGGGCATCGGCACCGAGTTCGACCTCGACGGCCTGCTGCGCATGGACACCAAGGCGCTGATCGAAGCCGAAGCCATGGCGACCAAGTCGGGGATCAAGAAGATCAACGAGGCCCGACGCCGGCTTGACTTGGGGCCGATCACAGGCGGCGACACGGCGTACCTGCAAGAGCAGAACTACAGCCTCGAGGCGCTGGCGAAGCGCGACGCACGTGAAGACCCGTTCGCAAAAGGGACGGGTGAGACGGCGGATCCACCAACGCCGGATTCTGCTCCCGCCACGGCGGTCACCAACTCGCTTACCGTCGGCGCCTTCCTCCGCCGCCACTACCTAGCGGAGCACGCGGATGTTTGATCTGGATATTCTCGCCGCTGAGATTGCCGCGATGGTGAAGGCATCGGTAGCATCCGTTGCCGCCCCGTTGCTTGGTCGCATCGCAGAGCTTGAGCAGCGTGCGGCTGGACGTGACGACTTCGCCGTGAGGCGAATGATTGACGATGCGATCGCCGCCCTGCCCGCGCCGCGCGACGGCACCAGCATTACGGTCGCCGACGTCGAGCCCCTTGTCGCCACCGCAGTTGCGCGCGCAGTCGGTGATCTGCCCCCGGCGAAGGATGGCGTCAGCGTCACGCTTGACGACGTGAAGCCGCTGATCGCCGCTGAGACGGAACGAGCGGTAGCGGCACTGCCGCTGCCCGACTTGGTCGCACCGGTCGAGACCGCTGTTGCTGCGGCAGTGGCGGCGCTGCCGCCCGCGATCGATGGCAAGAGCGTCACGCTCGACGATGTGCGCCCGCTGATTGCTCAGGAAGCCGAGCGCGCTGTCGCCGCGCTGCCTTCGGTTGACGTCATTGCGCCGGTCGAGGCGGCGGTTGCGGCCGCAGTATCGGCGCTGCCGGTGCCGGCCGACGGCAAGAGCGTCACGGTCGCTGATGTCGAGCCGATCATCGCTGGGGCCGTAGCATCCGCAGTCGCGGCAATGCCAACCCCTGCCGATGGCAAGAGCGTCACGATCGCCGACGTCGAGCCGATCATCGCATCGGCCGTCGAGCGCGCTGTTGCTGCGCTGCCCGTTGCCAAGGACGGCGTCGGCCTCGCTGGCGCGATGATCGACCGCACCGGTGCGCTTGTCGTGACTCTGAGCGACGGCAAGATGTGCCCGCTTGGTCGCGTCGATGGGAAGGACGGCGACCCCGGCTTGGGCTTCGACGATATGTCGATCGAGCAGACCGGGGAGCGCCAGGCGACCCTCAAGTTCGTCCGCGGTGAGCAGGTGAAGACCTTCGACCTCACTGTGCCGGCAGTGATCGACCGCGGCGTGTTCAAGGAAGGGCAGGCCTATACGCTCGGCGACGCTGTCACCTTCGGCGGCTCGCTCTGGATTGCGCAGAAGGACACCGGCGAAAAGCCGGACGGCCCTGACACCGGCTGGCGGCTGGCGGTGAAGAAGGGGCGCGATGGGCGCGATCTTACCCGTGGCTGAGCTCGTCACCCTCG
Source organism: Sphingomonas sp. FUKUSWIS1 (assembly GCF_000733135.1). Classification (NCBI taxonomy): domain Bacteria; kingdom Pseudomonadati; phylum Pseudomonadota; class Alphaproteobacteria; order Sphingomonadales; family Sphingomonadaceae; genus Sphingomonas; species Sphingomonas sp. FUKUSWIS1. Next base: position 114,076 of record NZ_JPJC01000229.1, on the reverse strand, counting down.
CGGACGTGAAAACGCACCTTCGCCTAGGCTCGTCTGATCGTGAGGACGCATATCTCGCCATCCTCATCGCAGCAGCTGTGCGAGCGATTGAGGGCGCCACGGGGTGCGACTTCGTCAACGATCTGTCGGCGACGGCGCTGCGCGATCGCGCCGTTGCCGCCCAAGCGGCGCTGCTGCTCGTCGGGCAATGGTATGCCAATCGCGAGGCGGCGGGACAAAACCTGACGGAATTGCCGCTGGCGATCACCTTCCTCATCGCCCCCCTGCGCAAGTTCGTCGTATGACCCAGCTCTCTGCCGGCGAATTGCCCGACTTCATCCGCATCGAGCGCCCCGTAGCCGATGACAGCCTCGACGGCGCCGGGTCAGGCAACTGGGCGCTGGTCGACGAAGTCTGGGCCGGTGTCGTCGACATGCTGCCGAGCCGTGGTGAAAAGCTCGCCGGAGGGATCAACGTTGCAGCGCGTCCGGCACGGGTGCGTATGCGGGCGCGCGACGATGTGACGCCCGACATGCGCTTCGTCATGGATGGGCGCATCATGCAGATCGTCGCCGGGCCAGCGCTGATTCGCCAACGCTCGGGCATCGAGTTCATGGTCGAGGACTATACCTCGGCGGGTAACGCGGCCTGATGCCGAGCGTCAAAGGTCAGGCAGAGGTCGAGCGTTTCATCGCCAGCCTACCTGCGCAAATCGAAGCCAAGCTGCTGCGCGGTGCGGCGCGCGCTGGCGGCAAGGTGTTGCTCGACGAGACGAAGAGCCGCTCCCCGGCAGCCGAGGTGACCGAGGCGCTTACGCTGCGCACCAACAGCGAGCCGGGGCGGATTGTGGTCAAGGTCAGCGTCAAAGGTCACTGGCCTCGTTCGCTCGCGATCTGGGCAGAATACGGCACAGACCCGCATTTCATCACGGTCGATGACAGCCAGCGAGAGGGCAAGAGCGTCCGCCGCATCAATGAGACCGGCGGCGGGTCGTTGCGAATTGGCGGCAGCTTTGTCGGCAAGACGGTCCACCACCCTGGTGCCAAAGCCAACCCGTTCATGCGTCCCTCGCTCGATCTCAGCGCCGCAGCCGCCCGTGCCGCGATGCAGACTTACGTCAATGCCCGCGTCACGCGCGGCGGCATCATCGGCAGCGACGAACCGGAAGGGACCGACGAATGAGCGGGGTCGAGATCGTCGGTGACCTGCTGCGCGCTTACGAGCCGCTGACCGAGCTGATGGAGCCAGCAAGCATCAAGGCCGGCAAGCTTCCCGATAACGTGGTGCTGCCCGCGATTCTGATCCGCAGCGTGACCCTGGTCGATCGCCAACGCCTGAAGCGGGAGCCGCTGACCCGTTCCGTCGAGCGCGTGTCCGTGGCGGTGCGGGCCGCGAATTATCGAGATCAGAAGGCCGCAATCAAGCTCATCCGGCGGTGCTGCCGGGACGTGATCGGCGATCTTTCGGGCTGTTTTCGTGTCTCGATCCTTACCGCGGGCACCGGCCCTGATGTCGGCGGTCCGGCGAACAGCTTCGAGCAGACCCAAGACTTCCGCGTCAGCTTCGACGCGGCAGCGTGAGAGAAAAGGAACCTACCATGTCCGACACCAAGCCCAAGACGATCCGCGGCAAGGCGACCCGCGATTTCACCGACGCCGGCACCGAGCGCCGCTTCGACGCTGGCAAGACCCACGATTTCACCGAGGGCGAGTTCGTCAACTTCGCAGCCGCTGGGCTGGTCGAGGCCGTCGACAGTGCCGCTGACCCGAAGGCCAAGCCCGCCGCCTAACCCACGTGCCCGCCGCCCGGCGGGCGCCACCCCGCCGGCCCTGCCGGTATTAAATCACGAGGATCATCACCATGGGTTCACAGACTGCCGCAGGCTCCGCGCTTGCGATCTCCGTTACGTCGCCGGCGACTGCCGACGCCACCGGTTACGCCGCTCTGACCTTCACCGATGTCGGCCAGGTCGAAAAGCTTGGCTCGATCGGCGCCAGCTTCGCGAAGGTCGAATTCCAGCCGCTCAAGGGTGCCAAGCAGAAGTTCAAGGGCTCGGCCGACTATGGTGCTCTGCAGCCGTCGATGGCGCTCGACAGCTCCGACGCCGGCCAGGCGATCATGCAGACGTCGGCTGATGACGAGAGCCAGAAGCTCTATTCGTTCCGCGTGACCTATCCGGACGGCGCCAAGCGCTACTTCGGCGGACGCAACTTCGGCATGCCGGAAACCGCCGACGGCGCCGACAGCATGCTGACCGGCGCTCCGACGATCGAGATCTGCACCAAGATCGTCAAGGTCGCGGCGCCGACCACCTGACCCCTTCCCTACCCGGCGCCCGCGACGCCGGTCCTTATGCGCCAGCTCGGCCCGTCGTCGCGGGTCGCGGGCCGGGCTGGCGCACCATCCTCCCGCGAAGGACTATCCCATGACCAAGCTGCTCAACATTGCCTCGCTCGCCGTCGCCGCCACCGCCGCCCTGCACGTCAAGGGCCCCACCGGCGAGCCGCTCTACGCCGACGAGGCTGGCAAGCTCCCTGTCCGCATCCACCTTCACGGCCCCGGCAGCCGCGCTTATGGCGCCGTCGAATCGCGCCAGTCCGCGCGCGCGCTAAAGCGCATGCAGGACAACGATGGCAAGATCACCGCGGCGACCCAGGAAGAGCGCATCGCCGAGACGGCCGAAGACCTCGCCGCGATCACCGTGTCGTTCGAGAACTTCGACTATCAGCCCGAGGGGGCCAGCCTCACCGGGCAGGACATGTTCCGCGCCGCATATGCCGATCAGGGCATTGGCTACATCACCCGCCAGGTTGCAAAGTTTGTCGCCGACTGGGGAAACTTCAAGGCCGCCTCGAAAGCGGCCTGACCCTCTATATTCGGCATATGGCGTGGCTTCAGGCCACGCCAAAGCCGGACCCTCGATCGCGGCGAGCCAAGTTCGTAGAAGACTCGCCTGCTCCCCGGCTCAGCCGGATTGAGAAGATGAAACGCGACAAGATCGTGCCGCCTATGCCGCCCAACCCTGCGCCACATATCACCGACCGGCTGATCGAAATCGGCCTGACCCAAGCGGCCGGCATGGGCGCCGTGCCACTATCGTGGATCGAGATCAACGCGTGGTGCGAACGTACCGCCGTTGACCTTGAGCCATGGGAGGCGCGGCTGATCCGCCGCCTCTCTGCTGCCTACCTCGCCGAAAGCCACAAGGCCGACGTCGAAACCTGCCCGCCCCCGTGGCGAGCAGAGGTGACCGCGCGCGAGCACGAGATCGAAGAAGCCAAGCTCCGCGCCGTGCTGGGCTGACCCTCGAAAGGAGGCCGCGATGATTGATGACGACGGCGCGGCCGCCCTAGAGGTTGGCTTCATCCTCAATACCGAAGGTGCGTTCGCCGAGTTGCTGCGCTTCGGCCAGATGTTCAGCTCCGAGACGCAAGACTTCATCCGCAACTCCGCGCGCATCGAGGCGGCTGCGGGCGGGATCAAGCTTGCCGGCGCCACCAGCGCAGTCGCCAATTTCGGCGCCGCGGCAACCCGCGAGGGTGCCAACGCAGCGCGCGAGTTCGCCCGCGTCGAGAAGGCCGGTGAGGCAATGGCGCGCCAGCTCGAGCGTCAAAACAGCGTGTTTGGCAAAACTCGCGAGGAGGTCCGTAGTGCTACGGCCGAATTCAGAGCGTTCGAAGCGCAACAGCTTGGCCTGACCGAGCTTGCCGGGCGGATCCGCAGCGAAGAGCTGGCCTTGGTCACGGCGACCAACCAGGCTGCGGCAGCGGCAGATGCTCAGGCGGAGGCCCTGCGGCAAGCTGCCTATGCTCACCAGCTGTTCGAGGCCCGCGTGAAGGCTGGCGCCGTGGCGCTGCGCGAGGAGGAGACAGCGAGCCTTGCCGCTGCTGCTGCGCTTGATGCGCAGGCCCGCCGTCAGGCTGCGCTCGCCAGCGCGATGTTCGAAGCCCGCGCGAAGCAAGGCATGCGCGACTATAACGAGCAGCAGGCAGCGGCAGAGATCGCACAGCGTGAAGCCAATGCGGCCGCCATGCGCCTCGAGGGGCTGGCAGCTGAGCAGTTGGCGCGCGAGCATGGTCAGCTGGCGTCGGCCGTGCGCGCGTCGCATAATGCCCAGGTTGCCGATGCAGCCGCGGCCGAGCAGCTACGCATGTCGACCGACCCCCTTTACGCGGCAACCAAGAAGCTCAATTCCGAAATCGCGGAATCGACGCGGCTGTATCACGCCGGGGCAACCGCGCCGGCTGAATATGCGCGCCAGCAGGAAGTGCTGACTGGTCGCCTGCGGCAAAGCGCGCAGGCGCAAGACGAAATGGACCGCGTCGCTCGCAAGGGCAAGGGCACCCTGACGCAGCTGTCGTTCCAGCTGAACGACGTCGCCACCATGGCGGCGATGGGCGCGGCGCCGTTCCAGATCTTCGCCAGCCAAGCGGGCCAGATCTTTCAGGTCGCGCAGATGGCCGAGGGCGGCGTGAAGGGCTTCGCAGCCGAGATGGGCGGCCTCGCTGTCGCGTTCCTTCCCGCGATCGCGGTCGCGTCCGTCGCTGGCGTCGCGCTCTACCGGTGGAAGGAGCAGATCAACGAAGACGCGGGCATGAAGAAATTCGCCGAGGGTCTCGGGCTGACGTCCAAGGAGATGAAGAAGCTTGGCGATCAGTCGATCACGACCGGCGACATGGTTGCCGGCGTATGGAAGACGATCACCGACGGCCTCAACCTAGGCGGGTCGGGCAAGTCGCTCATGGATTATCTGTTCTCGCCGAACGACGCGCAGCAGGTGCAGGGCTTCCTGGCATCGATCTATGGCACGTTCACTGGCACCTATGCGGCGATCGTCGAGCTGTGGAGCAGCATCTCGACGTCGGTGACGGCGTATGTGTCGGCAGCGGCCGCGGCCGTCGCGCAGTTCTTCGCCCCCGTCGTCGCTGCGGCCCAGTGGGCAGGCAACGGCATCTCGCAGATCTTCAACGCCATCTACAACCGCGTCGCCGGCTGGCTAAAGTCGATCGGCGGGGCAATCAGCGACTTCGCCGGCCCCATCCTGAAGGCCATGGGCCAGAGCGATGCCGCAACGGCGGTGACCAGCGCAGGCAGCAGCCTCGGCAAGGCGTTCGGCAAGGGTTACGCTCGGGGCGCAGGGCAGGTCGTCAACGGGACGAACACGTTCTTCGCCACGGCTGCCGAGAACATCGTCAGCAAGTCGCAGGAGCGTCTGCTCAAGAAGGCCAACGAGATCAAGGCAAACCGGACGCCGAAAGCGCCGCCAAAGCCGAAGGTCGACCGCCATGCGGAAGGGCTGGTGCGCGACGCCGAGGCAATCGAGGCACAAATACGCAACCTCTACGACCTGGCGAACGCTTACGGCGTATCGGGTGCCGCAGCGCTGATCGCCGAGGCTCGTGTGAAGGCCGAGAGTAAGGCGATCAAGCAGCAGGCCGATATCACCGCAGCGGTATCGCGCCAGGTGCAGCTCTCAATTGCGCAACGTGTCTCCGATGCAGCCAAGTCGACGGCGGGCATGCGCGACCAGATCACCGCGCAGCAGCAGGTCAACGCGGCGGTAGCGGCTGGTCTCGTGCCGGCCGAGCGCGCCAATGACCTCATCGCCGCCCAGATCGCCGACTTGCCGCTGCTCGCCGCAGTTCAGGCCGCGCAACAGCTTGGGCTTACCGATGCAGCCGCGCGCGCGACGAAGGCGCTCGAGGATCAGCGGGCCGCGCGAAAGGCGCTGAAGGACACGGAAGAGGTCGGCCGGTTCAACACCGACATGACCGATGGCCGGAAGCAGCTTGCCACACTGGCCGAAGAGCTTCGGCTGGTCGGTGCGACCAATGACGAACGCGAGATCGGCCTGGCGACGCTCAAGGCGACGCAGGAAGCCGAGGCCCGGTTTACCGACCCCACTCGCCGCGCCGCGTACATCGCCCAGCAGGTCGAGATCGCGAAGGGGCATCAGGCCGTCACGAACGCAAACGACGCGCTCAACACGTCGCTCAGCGCCACTGCCGACCTGTTCGACACGGTGGATCAGACCGCGCAGCGCGCCGCGCAGGGCATGGCCGATGCGTTCGGCAGCGTCGGTACGGCGATCGGCGATGCCGCGACGATCATGACCTCCTACTATGCGGACCAGGCGAGTCTGCAGCAGGCGCACGATGCTGCCATCAAGGAAGCGGGCACCGATCAAAACCGCATCGCCCGCGAGAACCAGCTATTCGCGATGCGTACCGCCTCGGCGCAGACCGCCGCCTATGGTGACATGGCAGCCGCGGCGAAGGGCTTTTTCAAGGAAGGTACCGCTGGCTACAAGGCCATGGCTACCGCCGAGAAGGTCTTCCGCGCAATAGAGTTCGCCATGGCGGTAAAGAATGCCGCGGTGCAGCTCGGCCTCATCGGCGGCGTTACAACGGCGCGCACGGTCGCTGCGGCAACCGGCGTCGCGACCGACACCGCGTTCACCGCGACCAGCGTCGTGAATGCCGGGATGCGCGCCGCAGCGGACGGTACCGCTGCGATGGCGAAGACTGCGTCATCCTCGCCATTCCCGTTCAACCTCGCAGGCATGGCTGTGATGGCCGCTGCACTTGCGTCGCTCGGCATCTTCACCGGCTTTTTCGGTGGCGGCGGCGGCAAGAACACGCTCGCCAAGGCAAACGACGGCACCGGTACCGTGCTTGGGGATACCAGCGCGCAGTCGGAAAGCCTCAAGCGATCGATGGACGCGTTGAAGGAGGTCGATACCTTGACCAACACCTACGCGCGCCAGATGGCAGCATCCCTCAAGTCGATCGACAGCCAGATCGGCAACGTCGCGGCGCTGGTCGTTCGTGCTGGCGACGTCAACGCTTCGGCTGGCGTGAAGGAAGGCTTCGCCTCCGACACCACCGGCAAGCTGTTGTCCGGCATCGTGACCGGGGGTGGGCTGTTCAGCAAGATCCCGGTGGTCGGCAGCATCATCGGCGCCGTCGGCAGCCTGATCGGTTCGCTGTTCGGGTCGAAGACGACCGTCGTCGGCAGCGGCCTCTACGGCAAGGATCAGCAGCTCGGCAGCGTCCTGGGCGGCGGCTTTGATGCGTCCTATTATTCGGACGTCGAGAAGAAGAAGAAGTTCCTCGGGATCAGCACCGGCACGTCCTACTCGACGAAATATACCGGCGCGGACGCTGGCCTCGAAAACCAGTTCACGCTGATCCTGAAGCAGTTCAACGACGCGATCGCCGCGTCCGCGGGACCGCTCGGCATCGCCACCGGTGACGTGCAGGCCCGCCTCAACAGCTTCGTCGTCAGCATCGGGAAGATCGATCTCAAGGACCTCACCGGCGAGCAGATCCAAGAGAAGCTGACCGCGGTGTTTGGCGCTGCCGCTGACAAGATGGCGGCGACTGCAATCCCGGGTCTCGAGCGCTTCCAGAAAGTAGGGGAAGGCGCTTTCGAGACGCTCGTCCGCGTCGCGTCGACGGTCGAAGCGGTCGGCACTGCGCTGGATCTGCTCGGCACTGCCACTCGCGGTTTCAGCATCGACGCCAAGCTTGCACTGGCCGACCAGTTCGACAGCGTCAGCGACCTGACCAGTGCCGCGAGCGCTTATTTCGAGGCGTTCTACAGCAAGGAAGAGCAGGCCGCCGCCAAGACGGCGCAGTTCGCCAAGGTGTTCGACAGCCTCGGAATGGCGATGCCGGCAAGCCTTGCCGGTTTCCGCCAGCTCGTCGAGGCACAGGATCTCAACACCGCCGCGGGGCAGTCGGCTTACGGCACGCTGCTCAAGCTCGCGCCGGCGTTCGCCGACCTGCAGTCCGCGATGGAGAGCGCCCGGAGCGCGGCCGATATCGCAGCCGAGCGGCAAGACCTCGAGCGCAAGCTGCTCGAATTGAAGGGCGACACCGCGACGCTGCGCGCCCTCGACCTTGCCAAGCTCGACGTCAGCAACCGCGCCTTGCAGCAGCAGATCTGGGCGATCCAGGATGCACAGGAAGCGACCAAGGCTGCCGAGGCGCTGCGCGACGCTTGGACGTCGGTCGGTGACGGTCTCATGGACGAGGTGAAGCGCATTCGCGGGTTGACCGACGCAGGCAACGGCAATGGCTTTGCCGCCCTGCAGGGACAGTTCAACACGGCGACCAGCGCCGCGCGCAGCGGTGATCAGGATGCGGCCAAGACCCTGCCGGCGCTCAGCCAGGCGCTGCTGACGGCTGCGGCTGAGCAGGCGACCAGCCGGCAGGAGCTGGAACGCGTGCGGGCCATGACCGCCGCCAGCCTCGAGGCGACCTATGGCGTGATCAGCGCGCTCGGCAACGGCACCACCGCGCCGACCACCGAGCAGATGACCAGCCGGCAGGAGCTCGACCGGGTGCAGGCGATGAATGACGCCAGCCGCCAAGCCGCCTATGGCGTCGTTAGCGCGCTCGCGGGCAGTACCGCCGCGTCGGGTCGCGCCGCCACGCCGATCGATACCATGATCACGGCCGCCAACGTCGCGACCGGCAAGGCGCCCGCGCCGGCCAACGACGATCTGATCGTCAGCGCCATCGAGGCCTTGCAGGAGGAGGTCGCCGGCCTGCGCCGTGAAAATGGTTCTGCGCAGTCCGAGATCGCCCGCCATGCCAAGGGGATCGATCGTAAGCTTGACGATGTCACGGCCGATCATAACGGCATGGCGTTCAGCGTCGGCAATGCGAGCGCCGCCTGATGAAGGTCGTCACCTCCGCAGGCGCGATCGAGCTCGGCACCGTCGAGACGGCGCCAACGATCGGCGTCATAGACTACAGCCGGCGGGTCACCGACGAATTCGGGGTGACCACGGTTGTGCAGCGCGGTTTCGCGCGTCGCATGACGGTGCGCCTCGCTGTGCCGTTCGACGACGTCGACACGATCCAGCGCCAGCTCGCCGAGCTTCGTGCCACCTCGGCGACGTGGATCGCCGACGATCGCTTCGGCAGCCTATCCGTCCGCGGGTTCTACAAGGAATTCGAGGTCGATCACGCGACCGCGCCGCTCAGCTATTGCACGCTGACGGTCGAGGGGATGACCGGCGAGGAGGCGTTCACAGACGACGGCTCCGATCCGGCCCCGGTTGGTCAGGCGTCCAGCCTTCAGCTGCTGCAGCCGATCGCGATCACAGACGCCGTGCTGACGTCGAGCAGCGTACCCGAAGATGACGCCATCGAGTGGACGGCAGCCGGCGGCTACGCCTTGGGGCAGCGCGTCATCCGGCGTTCGACGCACCGCGTCTGGGAAAGCCTGATCGAGCGGAACGTCGGTCATGACCCGGCGACCACGACGGGCGCATGGCTCGACGTCGGACCGACGAACCGCTGGGCGATGTTCGACCAGGCGCTTGGGTCCGTCACCACCGACGAGGCGCCGATCGTTGTCACGTTGCGGCCCGGGCCCGCGGCATCCGGGCTCGCGATCCTCGATTGCAACGCCGCGACCGTCCGCGTCCAGGCGCCCGGATATGACCGCACCGTTGCGCCGTCGGGCGGCTCCGGCGCCGCGCTGTTCCTGGATCTGTCGCTGGCGGCCGGCGCCAGCATCACGGTGATGCTGACACCTTTCGGCAAAGCCGCAACGCGTGTCGTCTGGGACGATGGTTTCGCATGGGACGACTCTGTCTCGTGGCAGGACACGGTCGCTGGGACCGCCACGGTGGAACCGCCAACCTGGTCAGATGACGAAGGCGTGAGCGACATCACAGAGTGGCAGGACAGCCGCGGTGGCGATGGTACCGTATTCGTCGGCACCATGCTGCTCGGCATATTGCGGCCGCTCGGTATCACCGAGGGTTCGGCGACGTCGGGCATCACCGACTACAGCCGGCGCGAGACGGACGAGTTCGGCGAGACAATGATCGTCCCGCGCGCCTGGGCGAAGCGGATGGCCGGCAAGGCGCTGATCCGGACCGACGCGGTCGATCAGGTCGTCGGACGGATCGCAGCGGTTCGCGCGGTTCCGTCGCTGTGGCTTGGCGACGCCGGTGTCGACAGCCTCATCGTCTACGGCTTCTTCAAAGACTTCAGCGTCGAGGTCGGCGAAACGCTGAGCAAGCTAACGCTGTCGATCGAGGGCTTCAGTGAGGCAAGAACCCCGGCGCCACTGACGATCCCTTGGGAGAATGTCAGCGGCACGAAGCCGACCGAGAACGCCGACAACACCGGTGAAAACACGTCGAAGGACACTGGCGCGGTTGCGGGGGTGCCGGCGAAACAGGTCATTGCTGACGCGGCCTCGGTAAAGCAGCGCTCGGACATCCTCGAGAACATCACGATCCCGGCGATCAACAGCGCAGTCGCGGCGGCCAATGCCCTGATCAAGACGGCCGGGGCGAAGGCAGATGCGGCGCTGGCTGACCTCAATGCCAAGCTGCTCGCGTCCGGGATCGTCCTCGACGCGGCGCTGGCCAAAGCTGATAGCAAACTGGTCGAGGCGCGCGTCACAGCCGACCTAGCTGTCAGCCGGGCAAATAACCGCATCGATGCGGCAATGACCGACCTTAACGCCGAAGCGAACCGGGCGCAGGGCAAGGACGAGCTGCTCGATCGTCGCATCGACAGCCTGACCGTCGTCACCAACAAGAACGACGGTGAGGTTCGCGCGCTGATCGAGACGGAGCGGCTGGTCCGCACCGATGACGTCCGCGCGATCGCGCAACGCATCGACACCGTCGTCACCGATTACACGAGCCGGGACAGCGTCACCAACACGCGGATTACGACGCAAGTCACCGCCCTGTCCGCTGCCGATAGGGCGTTGGGCGAGCGGATCGACACCGTCACCACTGAGTTCAAGGCGGCGGACTCCGCGACCAGCACGCGGATCACGGACTCGGTTGCCGCTCTCTCCGCTGCTGACGAGGCTATCGGCAAGCGCGTCGACTCCATCGTAACCGACGTCACCACGAAAGACACCGCCACCCGGGCGGAGATCAGCCGGGTCGAACTCGCCTCGTCGACCCGCGACACCGCGCTTGGGCAGCGCATCGATACCGTCGTGACGGACTATACAGGCCGCGACAGCGCCACCAACACGCGCATCACGACCCAGGTCACCGCGTTATCTGCCGCGGACAAGGCGCTCGGCGAGCGTATCGACACCGTCACCACTGATTTCAAAGCGGCGGATGCGGCGACCAGCACGCGGATTACCAATGCGGTCACTGCCCTTTCCGACGCCGACACGGCAATCGGCAAGCGCGTCGACTCCATCGTGACCGACGTCGCCACCAAGGATACCGCCACTCGCGCCGAGATCGGCCGGGTCGAGCTTGCGTCGTCCACCCGCGACACGGCACTTGGGCAGCGGATCGACACGGTTACCGCCAATTACCAGTCTGCCAACACAGCCACAAACACCCGGATCACCGACACGGCGCGCGCCTTTGCGGATGCCGACCAGGCAATCGGGCAGCGCATTTCCGAGGTGCAAAGCAGCTTCGCGCCTGGTGGTGGAAACCTCATCAGCAACACCGACTTCGTCACGACAGACGGCTGGTCGGAGAACTATAATCCGAGCCGGCCCACTTACGGGATCAACATCGCCGGGGACCCCTATCATCCGTCCGGCGAGAACGTTCTTTCGATATTGCAGCTCGGCCGTGTGGGCGGCGGGGATACCTATTTCGACTGGATCTCAAGCCCCGTTCCGGTGAGGGCCGGGGACTATGTGCAGTTCTCGGTTATGTGCGCATCGCATCGAGCCAGCACCCAAAGTTACCTCGGCTGGCGTGATCGCGATGGCGTCGTCTTCCTGTACACAGTCGGCAACATTAACACCTCAACGGAGAGCTTAGCTAACGACCCCGCCCTTTTTAAGCGGTCGGGTCAGCTGTCCGTTCAAGTCCCGCCTAACGCCGTTGCGGCCTTCCTGCTCATGCGGAAGCTGGATACCTACGCAGGGCAGGATAACAGCTACGCCTGGTTCTGGCGTCCGTACATCGGCGGTGCTCGTCAGGGCCAAAACGCTTGGAATGATTGGTCATCGGGTAGCGCGCGGGCTGTGCAGGCCGCCACAGCTGCTCGCGTCGCTACCAGCATCGATACCCTGGCCGACGCTGACCGTGCGATCGGGCGACGGATCGACACGGTCAGTGCCGACTATATCAGCCGGGATAGCGCGACAAACGCTCGCGTAGACCAAACAGTAAGCGCAATGAGCGAAGGCGATCGCGCGCTCGGCATTCGGGTCGACAGCGTCGCGGCCAACCTGGTGACCACTGACAGCGCAGTGCGCGCCGAGATCGGCCGGGTCGAGCGGACATCGGTCGATCGAGACACGGCGCTAGGGCAGCGCAGCGACACGATCACGGCATCGCTCAACGCCGCCAGCGGACGGCTGTCGACGGTCGAAACCGCGGTAACCGACGGCAGGTTCGCCACGGCGCAGCGTGTCAGCAACCTCGAAGCGCAGGTGTCCGGCTCCGGCGGCGACTTGACGGCAAAGATCGACGAGCGGCTCACCGTTGTCGTCGATCCCAAGATTGGGGCAGTTGCTCAAAGCCTCAGCGATCTGCGGAGCGCGTATAACGGTACCGCAGCGACAGTTTCACAGCAGGCCGGCACCCTCGCGGACGTAAAGGGACGCACAGCCGCTTACTGGCGCACCACGGCGGTCGCCGGAAACAATCGCGCCCAAATCACGATCAGCGCCGATGCAAATGCTGGCGCTGGCGTCGACATCATCGGCGACGTGTCGATCAACGGCAATCTGCTGGTGTCCGGGTCGGTGGTAACCGATCGCATCGCTTTGAATGGCGTGACCAACACGGTCGCGATCGCCGGCATGAGCGGCGGCGTAAGCCCCGAAGACACGGGTGAAACCGGACGGGTTTATATCACTAGCACCGGCGGCACGATGAAGGTCGACGTACAGGCCGATGGCACTCGGACCGGTGGCTCCGGCAACATGCGAGCGCAGCTATTTGCAGCATACAACGGAACTGAGCTGGCTCTGTCGCGCGAAGTGGCATTCTCGCCATCAAATACAGCGGTTCCTGTCGGCTTCTTCCAGATTATCCAATTTCCGGCGGGGACAGCCGTGCAGTTTTTCCTCCGCTTCTTCGTCACCACCACAAACACGACGTGGACCTATACCAGTGCCGCAATCGCGGTGACTGAATTCAAGCGCTAGTCCCGGAGCTTCATAATGGAACATTGGATCATCTACGACCTTGCCTCCGGCGAGGAGCTCTGGCGTGGCGGCGGGTCAGTCGGATCTGCCGCGCAGCAGCAGTTGGCTGAAGGCATGGGCATGGTCATGGTGCCGGCTCAGGTCGTGCGTGCACCGACCCTCGATCTTGACGCCCTGCGTGACGCAAGCGCCGTGAAGATCGATGCCGAAGCCGAACTCATCCGCCAACGCATTCTGACGCCAGGCGCCGGGCAGGCCATGACGTATCAGCGCAAAGAGGCGGAAGCGCGTGCATGGTCGATTGATAACGACACCACCACGCCGTTCCTGTCTGCCGAGGCGGCCGCGCGCGGAGTGACGATCGCCGACCTCGCGGCCGAGGTCATCCAGCTTGCCGACGCATGGGTGGCAATCGGCGCTGCGATCGAGGGGCTGCGCATGGGCGCGAAGGCCGCGGTGGGCCGCGCCGCGAACCTCGGCGCGATCGTCGCTGCAGGCAAGGTCGACTGGTCAGTCCTCAATGGCTGAGCGCTTCTGGCTCGGGCTGCGCCAGCTGCTCGTTGCGGTTGATCAACTCGTCTACATCCTGATCGCCGTGCCGATCTATGTTGTCGCGGGCGGGCCAACCCCGTCGGCTGACGAGACGATTTCCAGTCGCGTCGGCCGCGCTGCAATCAAGGGGCATCGCTGGGGGCTTATCCTCGAAGCGATCATCGACCGCCTCTTCGTCCTCATCGGCGCGGCGCCAGAACACTGCCGGCGCAATGTCGAAACCGCCTTCCTGGGCTGCGCGCCCAAACCCTGAGGGATCCTACCATGAAGAACGCGAGCAACGCGGCCGTCCCGGTCGCGGGAAGGGATGACGCATGAGCGTGACAGCCACGAGCAACTACATTGGCGAGGCGATGCGGTCGACGGCCGCGCTGGCGCCTCCCTCCCTCGCGAATAACCCAGGCCTGCTGGCGTGGAACCTGTTCGTCATGACCGCGGCCATGTGTCTCGGGTTGATGATGGCGGGCAAGCAGGCGCGGCGGATCTGGGCGGCGCGCGCGTTTGACCATCCAACCGATCCCGTCTCGATCTATCGGTTCGTCATTTTCCTTGCCGGGTGCGCGGTCGCCAGCCGGGGCGGCGCCGAGGCGATCAGCCTTTGGTCGTGGAGCTCGGGCGACGCCCACACCATCGAGCGGGTGGCGGAACTCAAGCGATGGCTTGATCCCGTCTCGGTCGGTTGCGGTTTCTTGTGGATGGCCCTGCATATCCTCGCTGAGCCGATGCTCGAGTTCCAGCTGCGCAAAGCCCCCCTGCCCGTCGACATGTGGTCACGGTGGCCGCAGCTGCGCCGGCCGATCGCCATCCTCGTCGTGAGCCTTGCAATGGCAACCGCTGCCGTCGGGCTGCGGTAATGCGGGAGGGGGCTATCGCAGCGGTACCGGGCGTATCGGTACCGGTTATCTGGTCATTCCTCGGGTACAGCTTCCCGGCCGGATCGATGATCGTTGGGCTTCTCGCCTGTCTCATGATCCGGCTGTTCATCACGCTCGACACGCCGGGCCCGAAACGCTGGCTGCTCGATATGATCATCACCGGGATCGCGATGCTGGTCACCGCGGTCTGGATCGCAGAGCACCAAGTCGACCTATTCGCAGCGCTCGGCACGGGCGGCGCGCTGGGCGCTATCGGCACCGGCATCATCACCTTCTTCAAGCGCCGCGGGCAGAACGCGATCGATGCGCTCGATGCCGCTCTGCCGGGCAAGCCGGTAGTACCGGCGGACATGACCGCCACCCTGCGCGAACTCGACAAGTAGGAATAACGGCCCGCCCCCAAGGATCAGTCAAGGACGGGCCGGCCAACCGCTCTTCCGTAGCAGCTGGCGTGCAATCCAACGCCGCACTGCGCTTGCAATGTCAAGGTAACGGCCCGCCCAACCGGGAGGGGTTCGTGGCGGGCCGACCGGGACGCATTGGGGTACTCCCGGCGCGTCGAGAACGACCAAACTCCCCGATGGCTTCACAGCGAAAGAAATAATAATGACGACGGCATCAGAGCCGGCGTGGCTTCGCCATGCCCGGTCGCTTCTTGGCACCCGCGAAATAGTCGGACGCACGCACAACAATGCCCTGATCGCGTTCCTTAACACGGCGCGCAAATGGAACGGCGTGATCTGGAAAGACGACGAGA
>NZ_JPJC01000229.1:69350-98685 GCF_000733135.1 Sphingomonas sp. FUKUSWIS1 | reverse complement strand
GGCGTGCCTCGTCGCCGTCGGCGTCGAGCCGGTCAAGATCGCGGCGCGCGCGAAGAGCTGGGCGTCTTGGGAAAGCCTGCTGCGGCCGGAGCGCCTTGCCCCCGGCGCGGTTCTCGTCTTCGATCGTGCAGGCGGCGGCCATGTCGGCTTCTACGTCGGCGAGGACGCGACCGCCTACCATGTCCTTGGCGGTAATCAGAGCAACGCCGTCACAGTGACCCGGATCGCAAAGAGCAGGCTCACCGCTTCGCGCTGGCCCGCGGGCGTGCCCGTTATCGGCGGTCCGGTGAAGATGGCGACGACTGCCGGTCTGAAGCTGTCGAGCAACGAGGCATGACGCGCCTGCTGTCACCGATCCTCGCGGACTACGGCACCGACATGGTCGCGTTCTGGTGTCCGGGTTGCAATAGCAGCCACCCGATCCGCGTCGCGCCGCACCAGACCGCCGCCTCCTGGGGATACAACGGCAATCCGGCAGCGCCGACATTCACGCCGTCGGTGCTGTTTCGATCGGGCCACCACATCCCCAGCCAAGAGGGAAAGCGGTGCTGGTGCGACTACAATCGCGAGCGTGTTGAGGCAGGCAAAGAGCCGTCCGGCTTTAGGTGCGACGTCTGCCATTCATTCGTCACCGACGGCAGGATCCAATTCCTCGGCGATTGTACGCACGCGCTCGCCGGCCAGACCGTCGACTTGCCGGAATGGCCCAAGTGACGGTCGCGGGAGGCTGGGCCCTGCTGCGGCGCTTCTGGTGGGCGGTGCCGATGATCGGCCTGCTCGCCGGGCTAATGCTCACCCGGGAAACGCTCGCCGACCGCACGGCCACGCTGAAGGCCGAGCGGGCCGCGTGGAGCGCGGAGATCGCGAAAGCCGAGCAGCTGCGCAGCGACGCGGAAAAGCGGTTCGCCGTCCAGCAGACCACGGCGCTGACGACCTTCGCCGACCGCCTCGCGAATCGCGAACCCATCATCCTTCGATCCACCGACACCGTGAGGACCTATGCGCAAACTGCTGCTGGCCGTGCTGCCTGCCTTCCTGCTGACCGCGTGTTTGGGATCGACGCGCTCGACGCTGAGCTATTCGCCGGCGATCCCCCCAGTGCCAGCCGAGGCGAAGAAGCCCTGCACGGCAACGCCGATACGCCGGCAGCCGGACGGTAGCGCCAACAGCGCGGACACCGAGTGGTCGCTGCGCGATGCGCGCGCCGACCTCGCGCTCTGTGACGCGCGCCGCGCCCTCGCTGTCGACGCCTGGCCGAACTGACACCCCGCTTTGCTGACGAACGACCAACCCGCTTCCATAAATAGGAGTGTCCACGCATGGCCGTGCTGACGAATATCCCAAACAACACGTCCGCGCGTGACTGGCGTGACACCGTGAATGCGCTGATCAAGCGTATAGCGGCGCTTGAGGCGGCTGGCGTCCCGGTGGAGACCCCTGCCCCTGCTTTCACGACGCAGCCGAGCATCAGCCCGACCAGCGGCACCGCTGGCTCGACTGTGTACGCCGCGACTCCAGGCACCGTCAGCAACGGCGCTGTCGTGTCTCGCGCCTGGCTGCTGAATGGTGTCGCGATCAGCAACGGCGTGACCGCCTTGCCGGCGTCGTCCGGCACGCTCGCCTATCAAGAGACGGCGTCTGGCCCGGGCGGTACGACGACGTCGACGGTTCAAGTGGCGGCAGTAACCGCGGCGACCGTCACCCCGACGCCGGCGCCGTCCTTCACTTCGCAGCCGAGCATCAGCCCGAACACCGGCACCGCAGGCACCACGACCTTCACGGCGACCGCGGGCAACGTCAGTAATGGGTCGATCACGGCGCGGTCGTGGACCATCAACGGAACGGTGATCAGTACCGGCATCACCGCGGCCCCGGCATCGTCTGGCACCCTGACCTATCAGGAGACGGCAACCGGATCGGGTGGCACCACGCAGTCCACGGTGCAGCAGGTGACCGTCGCGACCGCAGCGGCGGCAGCACCAGCCTTCACCTCGCAGCCGACGGTCAGTCCTTCGACTGGCACGGCGGGGAATACGACCTACACCGCAACGCCAGGCGCCGTGTCCAACGGCACGATCACGTCCCGTGCCTGGGCGCTCAACGGTTCAACCATCAGCACCGGGCTGACCGCAGCCCCCGCTTCCGCTGGCACGCTGACGTATCAGGAGTTCGCGACAGGCTCGGGCGGCACCGCTTCGTCGTCCGTTCTGACACGCACGGTGTCCGCCGCAGCTCCTGCTCCGTCACCGGCCCTCTCGCTCTCGTCCGCAGTAGCGAAGGCCGAAGGCAACAGCGGAACCACCCTGTTCTCCTGGACCCTCACGCTTAACCGCGACGGAAGCACGGCTGCCTATCCGTTCACTTGGTCCATGGCGGGAAGCGGCGCGAACCCGGCCGATGCTGCAGACTTCGGCGGTGCGTTCCCAGCCGGCAGCGGCACATTCGCAGCCGGCGAGACGAGCAAGACCATTTCGGCGCTGGTCGCGGGCGATACGGCAGTCGAGCCCGACGACACGTTCACCCTCACTGTGGTTGCGACCGGCCTGAACACCGTGACGTCAACCGGTATGATCAACAATGACGATACGGCTGCAGCTGTGGGCAAGGTTCAAGTCGGTCGTCGCACCTTTGTGGCAAACGGGATGAACGCTGCCTACACCCGGCAGAATATCCGCCATTATGAGCCGTCTTCCTCAAGTGCCCTTGTGTCCGGCAAATGGCGGATCGTCGTTCCCAATTTCTACACCAACCAAGGTGGCGGTGGGATCGATCAAGGGATAGGTGCTGCTGTTGTAACCGCCTCGATCGAACACCCATCGGGCACGTTTACTCAAATCACGTTCAGCGGCGGTACGGTCCTGAACCAAGCGTCAGGCGACGCAGGCACCGAAAGCGATCCTATTGGCCTGAATATTCCGCAGGGAACGGCCTATTACGTTCGTATTCATCGGCAGTGTGCCGGCGGCATTCTTATTTCAAATTATGCAGCTGGCCCGGTGGCAGGCAACACCGAGCTTGGCGACGACACCCTCGCAGACAAGACGATGAGCGGCACGATCGCACAGACGTTCAGCAATCAGTACTGGGCTCCGATCGCTATCGTGCAAGACGTCGATGCAACCACCAATCCCCGAACTGTGGCGATCTTCGGCGACAGCAAGGCATGGGGCGCTAACATCCTTGGCGTGAACCCGGGCGGCGGTGAAATTTACCCCATCTTGGTCAAGAGCGGTGCTCCGCTGACCGGCATCCTCCACCTCGCCATTTCAGGCTCCCAGATGCAGGATTTTGTATCGGGCAACGGTGCCAAGCGCCTAGAAATCGCGAAGCGTTATGCGAGAAACCACATCATTCAGTGGGGCATCAACGATAAAAATTCTGGCGCGCGCACTGGCGATCAGATGATCGCTGACCGGCAAACGGTTATGGCAATGTTCCCCGACCCGACGCGCGTATGGAACTCGACAGTCGGCGTCGGCAATGTCAGCGGTACATATGGCTCATACGCAACACAGAATGTCCCCGCCAATGACGTTCATCGCGTTACTCTGAACAACTGGGTTCGATCGCTTCCGCGCTTCATTGAAGTGGCGAAGTGGTATGAGGACGGCGACAACACGGGGCGGTGGCTTTCGCCGTCTCCGCAGTTTGGTGTAGCGACCACCGGCAATCTTACGACTGACGGCACGCATCAAGCCAATACGCTTTCGCAGCAGTTGGTCGTAGCGAATGGCACGTTCGACCTCGATGCGATCACCAAGGCATGATCCGCAACCTCGTCCTCGCCGCCCTTGCGCTGCTCGTCGCTCCGGCGGCAGCACAGACCGTGCACACCGTCACCGGTGCTAACCCGCCCGCGCAGTACAAGGTCTGCGCAGGCGACACCCTCGTCCTCAAGAAGCAGATGGGCCGCGAGCTGCTGCGCGATGGCTCGCGCGAAAAGGGCTGGCTGGGCTGGAACGATCGCAACCGCTCGAACGCGGCCGGCAACTGGTTTGAGACGATCGGCGCCACCCGGCTCCGGTTCGTCGAGAACGTCCAGGGCAAAGGCTGGGTCTACGCCCCCATCGACGCAGCTCCTTGCAAGGCGCCCTCGGCGCAGTCAGCTGCCGCAACGCCCCCGGCACATACCGCGCGCGTCGCCCCGCTGTTCGGGGCGAACCTCTCGGGCGCCGAGGCCAGCGGCAGCGACGCAGTCCGCCCATCGGCGGAAGACTGGCGCGGCTACATCGATAAGCACGGGTTCGGCCTGATCCGCTACCCCTTCAAGGATGACCGGATGACCCCGGCGCGCGTCGCGGAGCTCAAGGTCAACATCTCCTATGCTGGCGGCAAGCGCGTACCGGTAATTCTTGACAACCACACCTACCGCTGGGACGCGCCGCCCAAGGCGATCGCGTTCTGGACCGGCTTCGCGCGCAACTTCCCTGACGACGGATCCGTCCTGCTCGACCTGGTCAACGAGCCCCGTGGCTTCGATGACGCGGTTCTGACCAACGACTGGGATCAGTGGCTGCGCGACAGCAACGCCATCATCGCCGGCCTGCGCGCGAACGGCATCCGTCACCCGATCCTGCTCGAATATCCGCAATGGTCAGCGACCTTCCGCTTCGACAAGAAGGAGGGGGCGAAGAAGGCGTGCGAGAGCGCCGGCTGCGCGATTGACCGCGGCGGTGGCCTGAAGGATCCGCTCGGCCTGACGTTCATTAATGCGCACCGCTACTTCGACCGGGGCTCGTCCGGCACGAGCAATGAGTGCGATGCCAAGACGAGCGGCTTTGCCGAGTTCGCCGAGCAGCTGCGCCGGCGCGGCCTCAAGGGCTACATCACCGAAAGCGCGTTCGCCTCGCACTACGGCATGAAGGCCTCATGCGCAGCAGTTGGCGTCGAGGCGATCGCGGCCCTACGCGCGAACAGCGACGTCCTGCTCGGCATTACCTGGTGGGGTGGCGGCCGCATCTGGCCCGAGAGCTACATCTTCAAGATCGACCCGCCCAAAGCCGCGCGCTTCACGGCTCCCACCTCGGGTTATGTCGAGCGGCTGACGGGTCGCCGATAGTCCAGCATGAAAGGAGGTGATGCCCATGACCGGGTACACCGAGTTTCGCCAGTCCGGCCCCTGCCTGATAGCATGGCAGGGGCCGACGCCTGTCGCGCAGATCGCGTGGGATGCCGCTGAGAGCGGCTGGTACATCAATTTCTTATTCGTCGAGCAACCCCATCTGCTCGCGCCGCTTCTGTCGAAATTCCGGAAGCTATGGCGCTGCAGCGGTCGCCCGACCCTCTCGTTTCACGCATCCCCCGATAATCAAGTCATCGGGAGGCTTATAGGGATCCTCGGAGCTGAGTGCTCTGCGGACCTCTATATCATTGTCGACTTGGACCATCACAGTAGGAAGAAGCACCATGAGCAAGACCGAGAACGCACGCTATAAGAAGCTCTCCGCCAAGGGTAAGACCGAGTACGGCCGCGATCGTGCGAAGGATGCTGACGCTAATGGCGGCACGTTCAACGCCACGCTCGCGAAGCTGCACGCGGGTTTCTACGACGCAATGTGAGTAAGGCGCCCGGTTCGAAAGAGCCGGGCGCTTCATATGGGCAGCCGTAGGGAAAACCTTGCGACTTTAGTGTACTCTTTTGGTACACATATGATAAGTTTTGAATGTTCTTACGAATCGTAGCCCATCTTATTCCCGCCTACGAAAGTGCAGGGGGAATCGAGACATGACAACGAGCGAAGCAAATACTGAGCATCCCAATATAATACCGCAGCTTGATGGGCTACGGGCATTTGCGGCTCTTATTGTCGTCGGCTCTCATACAGGCCAGATCGGCCTTTCGCTGATTTTTCCAAGCCTTACGGGCGGGTTCGGCGTTTTGCTATTCTTCATGCTGAGCGGGTTTCTTATGGGGTACCTTTACCTCCACAAGCCGCTTGATGCGCCTTCGGTCGCACACTACGTCGCTGGCCGCGTTGCCCGAATCGCGCCAATATACCTTTTAGCCGTGACCTTGGCCTACATCGCCTCAGCGATGCTAGGACCACAATTCATTTACTATATAAACGGCCGGGATTTCATCCGCCTTCTAGCCTTTTCTGGAAGCAGCCACGTATTCTGGTCAATTCCGCCTGAAGTGCAATTTTACGTAGCGTTCGCCGGATTCTGGTACGCTGTTCGGCGTGGTTACGTCGGCCTTGCGGTGCCAGCAGTCATTCTACTCGCTGGTATCATGATGCTCTTCCGGCCGATCTTTCCGGGGATATCACTCCCTTCGCACTTTCACATATTTTTCTTGGGCGTCACGTTGGCTGTAATGGTGCGCAGTGGCGTCACTGGGATGATTAGCTCGAAAGTTGCGGGTTCCATTCAAGCGCTCTCGATCATTGCGCTCCTTATGGTGTCGCTGCGCGTTTGGCCCGACAAAGCATTTATCGAGTCTATTGGATGGGACGATAACGCAGTCGTCTACGGCAACATCGGGCTTGTCCTATGCTTTGGTGCATTTTTGCTGGCGAGCACGGTTCCTAACCGCTTCGGATCCGCCGTGTTCGCAAACAAACTCATGCGCCGCATCGGCGGGTACAGCTTTTCGCTTTACCTCCTGCATGAGCCGATCCTTGCCGCAACCGGCTACCTGACTTCGGACTTTCTGCCAGGCAGCATCGTGATCATCATCGGAATTTGCCTGTCACTCGCCGTGGCCGCACTCTCATTCCATTGGTTTGAGCGACCGATGCAGCGCGCGTTGAGGACACCGATTGCGAAGCTGGTCTATGCTGTCATCGTCAGGACGAAGCAGACGTTGGGCTGGGCGCAGGCGGCGCCGGTTCATGTTGTCGAGCCAGCGATTCAAACCGTGAGCAATCCTTAGCGTAGCAACAGCGCCTCGTCCCCGGGCAGGTAGCGCTCTTTGGTCAGGTTCATTGATCGGATCGTCGTCGAGCCTGCCGCGCCGCGGTGCAGCCGCCCAAGCCGCGCGGTCTTTGGGCGCTTGCCGCACTCCCCGCACCGGAAGAACCGGGTCATCGCTGGCCTCACCAGACGCTTTTTCCGAAGCAATCTTCGCACGCCTTCTGGTCCCTGTCGCAGTCTGCTCCGCAGTTGTGGCATCTACCGCCGGCGGGGTGGGTCGATTTCGCGCGTACCGCTTCGGGGTTTTCACGGAACCACCATTCCACCGCTCGCCGCGGTGCATGAAAAAGCCAAGAGAGCATTGCGTTTCCTTGCTATAGTGGAAGCTCATAGCACTACGCCCAGCGTTAAGCAGCAGGCGGTGACGTAGATGCTGCTCACCCTCCCCTCCATGGAACTGTGCCGCGTGGCTGGCGCCGCGACTGCGATCATCGCGATCGGCGCGCAGCGGTTCCGGATCCAGACTACGTGAAGATGATGGCTGGGCGTTAATAGTTTAGCAGCGCCTCGTCCCCGGGCAGGTAGCGCTCTTCGGTCGGGTTCATTGATCGGATCATCGTCGACCCTGCCGCGCCCCGCGATGAAGCCGCCGAGGCCTCACGGTCTTCGGTCGCTTGCCGCACTCCCCGGACCGAACGTTGTCGGCACCTGCGGGGCGCAAACGCACGATGGATTCTACTGTAGATCGTTCACCCTGCCTCTTGAGGACACCGGATCGTCGTACGGACGCCAATACACTGCTAGCAATTAGTATTAATGAAATATTAACCTTTTAACATTGGCTACGCCGAGATGGTCGGCGTTTTCTAGCAGCCTAGAAGGGGACCGAAAATGCGTTATTGGATCGTCGACAAGCCAATTAAGTGATCAGGGCGCCCGGTTCGAAAGAACCGGGCGTTTCACCGAAGCCGCAGCGACTTGTCTGCGGGCAGGTAGAGCGCTTCGGTCGGTTCAACGACTGGATGATTAAGGCGCCGGTTGCGAACTAGCGCGGTTGTGCTGCCTGCAGGCTTCCCGACACTAACCCGCGCACGACGTTACGATGTAGTAGGCATTGGTTTGGTTTGGCGACGCCCTCGCCCCCTAGAATGAAATTGTAACTAGTCGCGATCAGTATTTCTGCCATCATTCTCGCATGATGATTCTGTATGGCGTACTCGCGATCGTTTGGGGCCTCCCAATCGCTATTATCCTGGTGACCTCGGTTGGCTATGGTGTCTCTACTCGGTTCGCCCGGTTTATGCGGATACACCTTGGACTCTGACGCCACCGATTGGAGGCGGTCGCATTCATCGCTGCGGCGACGCCCGTTCGATCATCAGGTAGAGCCTGGGGCTGGACCTTCGCCTGCCTGTACGGCCATCGCGATGATGTGTATGATAACTGGCTCCGGAATGGCGTTGGCCACGTCAAGCCCGAATTGATCGCCATAAGACCAAGCTACCCAGCCCGAGTACGTAGCGAGCCCGGGTATATCGATTGAGAGAAACCGTCCGACAGTGACCCCGTATTCTGAGCGAATCTTGAAGCCCAGGGTAGACACGTTTTGAATGATTGCCGAATGCTTATCTCCGAGAGACGTTATGAGTACGGCCGGATGACTCATGGCCGTTCGGTTTGAGCACCGCCGATCAAGCGGATTGTTGCCGGCATTAGCCATCGAGCGGCGATAGGTGTTCATGTGGCTATCGTCCGTCAGGGTCGCTAAGATCTCGTTATATCTGGATTTAACCCCGTCCCGTGGCGCATTGCAAAGGCCCACCGCCCCTTGCAAGTTCTCGTTATGACACACTTGTCACAGCAGCGTTTTATGAACGATCGCTCCACGGGTCGGGTTAATGCATCCGCCCGTTCTTGATCGTGTCGACAGCGGCAGCAACACGCGCCCAATCGCCGATGTCGGCTTCGGGGCCCACGATGTGCAGCAAGGTATCGACCATCGGCTCTGATACAAATAGTCTGCGTGCCTCGACGATCGTCATCGCCTTAAGCCAAACTTCTCGAGTGCTCATCATAGCCCGAGCTTACGCCGCCTAATCTCGATCGTCAGCGCGTCCGCTATCGGATCGCCGTCATTCTTATCGGTTCGCTCGTATGCCTGTAGCGAACTACGGTCATCGCGGAACTTGATGACATCTGGATGCACTGACGGTGTAGTCATATCCTAGGACTATGCGCGGTTGCCCACGCCAGGCAAGGCATCACGCCCCGCGAGCCAAGGCACGTTCTGCATAGCGTCCAGCACAGCAGCGGAGCGCCCAGTCGTCGTGACGATGTTAAGCAGCGTCTCCATGACAGGGCCTCAGAATGACGCTTCGAGGCCTGCGTCGCGGCCTGAAATTACCTATAGGATATGGTGTCGTTATGAGGCACATTTACTGCGTTCATAGACCGTTAGTACGTGCTAGGTACAACGAGACGCGAAATTAAGACGTCGAATTTAGGTGCGCGTGGTCTTGCACGCATTCTGTTGGGACAGTTTTTTGCAGACCTTTAGTGGCCCACTTTCGCCGATGCTTGAAAAGTTTGCTTTAAACTCAGCCTTAGCGGACGATGATCGTGCGGCCATAGTTGCGCTCCCGTTTTCGTTATATTCATATAATCCCGGTAGACATATAATAAAGAGCGACGCAACGTGTACGAAATTCCAAGTTATTGTCTCAGGTTTTGCTATTGCGTACAAAGTTACGAGTGATGGATTTCGCCAGATTGTCGGCTTTCGACTACCGGGTGACATAATTAACATTCAGCATATGCAATTTGCGTATAATGATTGCAGCGTGCAGGCGACAGCGCACTGTATGGTAGCCGCGGTAGACGAGACGTTAATCCGCAATTTGACCTGCAAGCGCCCGATCATTTCGAATGCGATAATGGCAAGCGCTCTGATCGAGGCCTCAATTTCTCGCGAGTGGATTGTGAATATCGGACGCCGTAATGCCCGAGCGCGGATAGCGCATTTGTTCTGCGAGCTTGCGAGTAGGCTTGATCCATGCCGGATAGCAGAGGATCAGCCATTTAGGTTGCCTTTGACGCAGCAACAGATTGGCGATGCTGTCGGATTGACAGCGGTTCACGTCAACAGAACGATCAAGGGTCTGATAAAGGACGGCCTTCTCGAGCAAGACCGCCACCTGATTTCGTCTCCTGCCTGGGACCAGCTCAAAAGCGTAGCAGGCTTTAACCGTCGCTACCTCCAACTCGATCAGAAGGCCGCTGCACTCGGACATTCCCAATGACGGATCGAGCGACCGGCGCTGAACGGAAAATACCCGCGGACATGCGCGCGCGCATAGCTCGACGGAAAGTAGCTAGATTTGATAGTTTTCCATTAAAGGCTCGCCGCAGCGCGGAAACAACGCTGTTAGAAAGCGTAATGCGAAAGTCTGCACGCTTAAGCCCCATGTCCGCTCTCGCATGGATCGCGCCGATTTGGGCAGGGCTTTTTGTCCTCGATGCTGTGACGGGCCCGCTCTACTCGTTGAACTCAGCTTACCTTGTTCCACTATGTTTAACGACTTGGTGTTTCGGGCGGATCGCTGGCCTCATAGCCGGCACCTCGGCAATTGTGACAACGCTACATTTAAATGGCTTTGCCGATCAACTGTCAGCTAGGGCAGCCTCTATTACTGCCGCAGCGGCTGTTTGGAATGCCTCGATGCTTGTCCTCGGAGTGATCTTTATAATCCTCCTCGTGAGTGCCTTCCGTCGAGCGTTCGACCACGAGAGCAGGAACGCGTTGATGGACCCACTCACGGGGCTGGGCAACCGAAGGTCCTTTCAGCGTGAGGGCAAGCGACAGGAGTCTTTGGCTGCTCGAGATCGCAGGATCCTATTGTGTGGCGTGATAGACTTGGATGGATTTAAGGCGGTAAACGACCAGTATGGACATGCCGCAGGCGATGAGGTGCTGCGTATCGTCGCCCATGCACTCAGCGCGTCCGTTCGGCCTTACGATATCACTGCACGCCTTGGAGGTGATGAATTTGCGTTTTGCTTAACAGTTCGAGACGAGGCCGCGGGTGAGCGAAAGTCTAGCAGCATCCATCAGGCGTTGATAGCTGCGCTTGAAACCTCACAGTGGCGTGCAACGTGTAGCTTGGGCGCTGCCACAGGAAGCGACTTTGAGCAGGCCATTCGAATTGCCGATAAGATCATGTACGAAGCAAAGTCGATCAAAAAGTCTACGGCATCTTAGTGACAATCAACACGAATATGATGAACTAAGAATAAGCGTTGTCGTCGAAGCGAAATTGAAAGCGGGACTTTACAAAAGTCTGCTTCAGAGGCTCAACGCCTATTGTGGTTGACCCGTTCTAGTATCTCGCAACGCACACCTTCGCACCATATACAACCAGTGCAACAGCTGAAGCGCGAGCCTAAAACAATCAATTCATACGGTGCACTTTTCAAGTGTGATTACAATCAGTCAGGCTTAAGTCGCAGCCCAGCTTCCTTCATCGCCACCTGCCCTAGGGCCACAGCGCTCGCGTCTATAAGCGAATCCGCGAGTTTGATGGCCGCTGCGGGGGAAAGGGTCAGCGTGACTCCTGCTCCTTCAAGCCGAACGCAGCTTTTCCAGGGCGTCGCGGTAAAGCACTCAGTATCCAGTACGACGACCATCCATCTCCTATCGTCAAGCCGCAGGTGCCTGCATGGCCTAACGTATCATATTATAGATTGATTATGCGATTTATCTTAAGGGCATAGCGACGTTGTCTGGATCTCAGCAGCATCCGATGCACAGGCCTGGTGGTCCAAGCCTCCGAGCCACGCTCAGTGAGACAGCTAACGGTCGCGTAGACACACCAGCGGTCCGCTCCGCCCTGCGCTGTCTCTGGCATCACTGCCCCGAGCGCTGGTCCGTCACGATGTTTGGGAGGGCGCGCAGCAGGATAACTAAATCGGTCGGAGGCAGAGTGTGACGGCCTCATCCAACGGCATTGTGCGGCAGCTGCGTCGATGGGGCGCATATACCGAAGCCAGCAACGCGCGGGCAGCATCGGTAGCAAAAATTTGCAGTTAATCGACTTTAACCGCATGAAGTTGCAATTACTAAACAGTTATAATGCATAAATCCCCTTGTCGAAAGACGAGCACTTTTAACTTTGGGGGTTCAAATGCGCTACTGGCCAATCGGCAAGCCCATTCGCGGGTAATACTATCATCACCTTGGGAATAACCATTGTTATCATTGACACATCCCGCAGGGTGCAATCAATTCCGTGATTCGGACAATGGTGAACCTTACAACGGATGGAGTTAAAAATGCCCGGCTTTCCGAGCCGGGCATTTTTTTCGTTCGCGACTGCGTCATATTCTTTACCGGCATCTCATCGGTGCAAGCCCGATGAGTAAGGCCAAGGGGTTTCACTGCTTTTTACATAGCGTTGCACGCAGTCTTAAACGGACCGCCTACCATATAACGAACTAAAAACGTTCGTTACGCCACACTACTGCAACGGCCCTTCGTTGATCGCATCGACAGCTGCAGCCACCCGCGCCCAATCGTAGTGGTCTGGATCATCACCCATTAAACCGAGCAGCATAGCAGCGACGGGCGCGGATTCTTGCGAGCCATGCGTCTCGATGACCGCCCACGCCTTCAGCCACACTTCTCGATCACTCATCATCGAGCAAGGCTATGCGTCAGTGGCCGAGCCGGGCAAACTATCTGCACAGCGCAATGAGCTGCCTTAAGGGTCCAGTCTTCCGACGAGTGCTCCAACGGCAATCACTGCCGCAATGAGTGCCCAACCCTCCCACGTTCGCGGTGTCCATCCTATTCCGACAACCTTTGGCTGAAACCATGTTCTTGGATCGTTCATCTTAATTCCATCGATGTCGAGTCGCCGTTGCACAAAGTAATTTAGACCGTCCGATACGAGCGGCAAAACCTTACATCCCCACAATGGACGAACTGACCACCTCCATTGTCAACATCGACTTTCCGAACGAGGACAAGAGCAAGAGCAACCGACGCATGGAGTGCATGCTCTGCGCGCCTGGCGACACGGTCGAGCTGCGCCTCGAGCCGACCAACCCGTTCGACAATAACGCGGTCGCCATCTTCAGCGAGCGTGGCACCCAGCTGGGCTATGTCAGCGCCGAGCGAGCGCCGCTGATCGGCAAGCGGATGAAGGAAGGCGAAGCGATCGCCGTTTTCCAGGCGATGCACGGAAGCGGAGCCGATATCCGGATCCGGTTCGAAGGTGGTGTCCCTACCCTGCCCGACCCGGTCTCAGATGATCCGAAGCCGGCGCAGCCTCGCCCAATGCGGCCCGCGGCGCGGCCGGTGTACGATCCCCACGCGTTCTATCCTGATGAGTGGGCCCGTATGGGGAACGTAACTCCGTTCTAGAAAGGCACGTCATCGTGCTTTTCAATCACCGCTTGTATCCAAGCTCTTAATGGTGGCATTTCCGCGGGGTCTATGTTGCCCGCAATAGCTACGCGAAGCATCGTTTTGGCTCCGATCAAATCGGCACGAACTCCAAGAACCTTTTTATTTTTAGTCAGTTCATTGATGATCATTTTTACATACGGATCTGTTGCCAACGTCTCAAACGACAGTGAAATTATTCCCTGTATATCAAACATTTGCGGCTGACTTGGTGCCGATCCAATAGTTTTCTCAATACGTGAAAGTTGACGGGCAAACGCTTCCATTCGATCACGAATAGCCACGTCCGCTGGTACAGAAACTTCCGTCGGCTCAACAACCTCAAACGTAAAGTTCTCGACAAACGATTTGTAACGTTTCTGTTCATACGCGTCAAAGACGTGGCGTATCTTCTTACTAATTTCATCAATAAAACCATCAACGGAATTATATTCTAAGTCCCGCTGGTACGAATGATACTGGAATACACCAATATCGAATGGCGGCTTTTTCTCGTTGTCCGTTATCACAATCGTTGGACGCTTCGTGCTGAGCCTAAGCCCCAGTTCCAACATGACGTTCGGATTAAGTCCGCTAACGTCACAAATAACGACGTCGGATTCGTAGATCCCTTGCAAGATGCGGGCGTGTATTACGTCAACCTCTGGGCTTTCCCAAACCAACCGGACTGTCATGTCCGCTTTCGCGATAGAGCGCTCAATTATGCGCTGGACGCGACGCCAATGGTCAGCTGTGTACTCGTTGTCGCCCGCAATAGGCATGATGATGCCGCAAATTGGCTTGTCGGCGCCCTTTTCTCCAAGCTTTGGCTTGGTCGCTTTCTCAGTATCAGCCATCAAAACCCCCGTTTTACCCAGCGTGTATCACGGCCCGGATAATGGCAAGGTCGATGAGCGTCGGCTGGCTTCGCAAGGGCGAAAGCGCTATTCTCAGCATGGTGGAGGGCATCGGCCAAGAACGAGGCCACCAGCGGATTGTCAGACGCGTCGGCGACGTGAAGCGCCCAAGCGATCGCGGCGCGCAGAATTTCTGCGTCGTGTTCAATAGGCGCAGTCATGGACCTTCTGGGTACAAAGCGGATTCCGAGAGGCCAAGCAGGCCTTTGGCAAACAGGTCCAAATCAATCCATGTTGCTTTTTGTCAGAGCTTCAGCCGGACGGATCGAACGCGCTACCGGCTATCCTGATGAGGAAGGGCCGGAGCTCGGCTGCAGTACGGGAGGCTAAAAGTATCCGTGGATGTATTCGCCCGCCCGGTATTCACCAGAGAGAGCGCTTGCGGCATCGGCGCTGCCAAAGCTCAATTCTGCGTCAAACGGATTTGCGACGAAAACCGAGATTACGTCGCAGGCCTTCTGTAATTCCTGTAGCTCGATGACCAACCGGTTCATACGCTTTTGCAGTCCATCTCGGATGATACGGTCGGCTATCGGGGCCATTCTGCGCAACCGCTCGATAGTTGCCTCATCTCGGTTAAGGCGATGGCCCGCAGCCGCCGGCAGCCATCCGCCACTTTCCTGCTCGACTAAGACGAGCGATACAGTGTGCCAGATTTCCCCGGAAACTTCTCGATCTGGGTAGACGTGAGCAAGCACCTGATTGCGCACATCTATGAGGTGCATATGTTCCACTTTCTCTTCGGCGCTCAGCTTTGCTCGAATATCGAACCCACCTCGGTCTCCATGCTCGCTTTGAGTAAAGGTTGCCCGGGCATAAGCCGAAACCGCAGCGACGACTAAAGCCGTTTCTGTGTTAGTTCGATACTCGGTTCCCTGCCGCCGCCAGCTAGACCGTATTTCATCTAGCGCTTTAAGAAACCCAGTGACCATACGCATGTCCACAAGACATGATTGCGCGTTAAGAGCTTTCTGGACGATCTTGCCGAGGTGGGGCGCCTCCTTGGAGAGGGCGGCCGCAACCTTCACAAGATCCGTCATCCGCTTGAGCGGCTCAGCAATTTCGATCGAATCAGCCATTCTCCACGTTTACGCCACCGTTCGCTTCTCGCAAGACGCATCCCCGCGCGGTGCCAAGCACCCGATCGGCTGACCATGCTGCCATTCTCCTGGACCAGGATTAAGGGTGTCGATGATCATGCGGCGTTCACAGGGAGATGGCTGAACCAGACCGTCTTGTCGGGCGCCTGGATCGTGTAGCTATCCTGCTTCAGCCGCTCGCGAAGGATCGAGCCCAGCTGCTCTGCTCGCTGCCAGATCGCGGTCGGATCAGACGGGAAGCGCTGGTAATTTATCAGCCCCACGATCACCGCCGCCTCTTCGCCGCCCGTGTAGCAATAGGTCGTCTCGGTCACGGTGACGCAAAGGCCGACCTCGTCGCAGTAGTCGAGGCAAGCCGTCTCTGCCTACCAAACGTCGCCAGCGATGAAGATGCTCACCGGGTAGCTGGGGACCGCAACGCGCTTCATGCGGCACCTGTCATGCAGCCGCAGCCGCTCTCGCCTGGCAGATAGTCGAACAGCAGGTCCGGGCGGCGGCGCATCCGGCGCGCGAACTGGTCGAGCGTCATTGGCTTCTTTTCCTTGTTCCGCCGGTCCGTCAGGATCGAGACGTCGGCGCCGAGGTACGCACGCACCTTCCGCTCCATAATGGCGTCATAGGCGAAGCGGAGGGGCTGCCTCGTGTGGCGGTTCTGCCAGTGGGCCTGTCCGCCCTTGACACACATGCCCCCGCAGTTGTCATGAACGTAGCCGAGCCCGTAGTTCCGCGCCGGAGCGACGCCCAGCTGCTCGACGGGCGCATAGAACAGGCTCGGATGCTCTGTTGGGTCGCCGCACAGCGGTGCGCAATAGGCCCACCCTTCCGCAACCATCCGCGGACCGACGCCCCCGCCTTCGCCATCGTCGAAGCGATGCGACTCCCAGTCCCCGATGCCGATCGCGAAGGTGTCAGCCTCGGCGTCGCAATTCTCTGCCCGCCACTGCGCGAAGAACTTCCGCTTCAGCATCTCCGAGCAGGGATCGATCCGGCTGTTACCCAGGTATCGGCGGTCTCGGAACACCTCCCACGGGTCGCGACCTTCGACCAGCCAGATCAGTTCGGGAATATCCGCCATCGCGCGCTCGCGGATCTCTGCAAGCCACGCGCGCCAATCCGGGTTGCCGCAATAATCCTCGATCAGCGTGCCCGCCGCTGCCCGATAGTCGGGGGCCGCCTCGGCATCGATCGTCCAATTGAGCGTGCGGCCGAAGACGTTGGCCGCGCTCTCGATCAGGAACCGGCAGGTATCGGCATCTTCATAGAGCGTGTCGGTGAATACCAGCCGATGGTCGGCGTCGGGGTGCTGGGCGCGAGCGACCTTCGCGGCGCGGAACGATCCCTGCCCACCGCTGTACAGCGTGTAATGCGTCATGCTGCACACCCAGCGGCGCGAGCCAAGCGCAGGGGCCCGCGAAGCGGTCCGGTGCAAGTCCGGTGCAAAGCACGCCTGTTCTCTTCGTGTTCCCCGCGCGTTCTGCATTTGCTAGTGCCGTAAAGGCACGTAAATGGCTCAAATACGTGCCGTCCCCTTCCCTCCGAAGGCAGAGGCCTTTTGAGATATAGCCGCGTCATGCCGCGTCCTCCTGACCGAGCGCCGCGATCGCCGGGCCCCAGCCGAATCGCGCGGCCTCGGTCTGCCAGGATCGTCCGGTGCGGATCCTGCTGATCATCGAATGCCCGACCGGATAACGCGCAGCGATATCGACATTGTCTTCCCGCCGGCGGAACGCCTCGACGATCTCGCCGACATCCGCGAGCGTCAGACAGGTGGCATTGTTGTTCGCGCCGCGCTGGTCCGGGAGGCGCGCCCGGCCCCGCTCGATCATGTCACGCGTGTTGTCCAGCGTCGTCCCGATCAGCAGGTGCCGAGGATTGCAGCAGACAGGCCGGTCGCAGCTATGCCGAACGATAAGCTTGCCGGGCTCGCGGCGGTTGGCGATCGTCCAGGCTACGCGGTTGGCATGGCGGACTTCTCGGGATGCGATCTTGAAGCGGCCATAGCCCTTGGCGTTGACGCCCGCGGTCCAGTCCCAGCAGTCGCGAGCCTCGCCGACGGCGACCTTCACCCAGAACCGCGCCTCTATCTCGGCGCCGCGCTCCGACTCCAGGAAGGTCAGGATCGCTTCGTGAGCCAGCCCTAAACGGGCCGACGAATTAATCGGAATGACGCTCAGACGGTTTTCCATTTCACACCCCTTCTCTCGGTGGAAACAGCGGAGGTTTTCTGGTATTCTCGCGTCAGAAGCGCAGATTTCTGCGGTGTCGGGTTAATTGACAATTAACCAACCCCGACCCTGCGCAAACGGCGCAATTCCGCGCTTGGCACGACCGTTGCTAGGTTGCGGCAATGTGGAAACGTTTCTGCCGCCTGTTCGTGATCAAGACCAAGTTCGAGGCGTATCTCGTTATCTACGGGCTCGGTCTCGGGGCGGTCGAACGTGGCAGCCATTATCTGGAGCAGTATCCGGGCTATGGCGGCTGGCTGCTCGCGGCGGCCTGTTCGACCGCGGTATTCATGGCGGGCGGGCGGCTGATCGACTCGGTCGACCAGTCGCGCGACTGATCGCGCTTTCGCGGCCAACAGTATAAGTTCGTCGCACACCGCGTCCGCGGGCCTATCTGGGAACGCAATGACCGGGCTCACACATCTGCAACGCCTCGAAGCCGAGAGCATCCACATCCTGCGCGAAGTCGTCGCCGAGGCCGAGCGCCCGGTGATGCTCTATTCGGTCGGCAAGGATTCCGCCGTAATGCTGCATCTGGCGAAGAAGGCGTTCTTCCCCGCGCGTCCGCCCTTCCCGCTGCTGCATGTCGACACGACGTGGAAATTCCGCGCGATGTACGATTTGCGCGATCGTGCGGCAGCGGAAGCCGGGATGGAGCTGATCGTCCACACCAATCCCGAGGCGAAAGCGCTCGGGATCAACCCGTTCGACCATGGCAGCCGCCACACCGACATGTGGAAGACCGACGGGCTGAAGCAGGCGCTGACTGCGGGCGGCTATGACGCGGCGTTCGGCGGCGCGCGGCGTGACGAGGAGAAGAGCCGCGCCAAGGAGCGAATCTTCAGCTTCCGCTCGGCGAGTCACGGCTGGGATCCGAAAGCGCAGCGCCCCGAGCTCTGGCGCCTGTACAATACGCGGATCGCCAAGGGCGAAAGCATCCGCGTCTTCCCGCTGTCCAACTGGACCGAGCTCGACATCTGGCAATATATCCTGGCCGAGGGGATCGAGATCGTCCCGCTCTACTTCGCCGCGCCGCGCCCGACCGTCGAGCGCGACGGGATGCTGCTGATGGTCGATGACGAGCGGTTCCGCTTTCGTGAAGGCGAAGTCGCGGTCGATCGGTCGATCCGCTTCCGGACGCTCGGCTGCTACCCGCTGACCGGCGCGGTCGAAAGCGAGGCGGCGACGCTGCCCGACGTCATCCAGGAGATGCTGCTGACGACGACCAGCGAGCGTCAGGGCCGCGCGATCGACCATGATCAGGCGGCGAGCATGGAGAGGAAGAAGCGCGAGGGGTATTTCTGATGTCCGCCTATACGCCCGAGGCGCTGATCGCGTCGGATATCGACGCCTATCTCGACACGCATGCGAACAAGTCGATGCTGCGCTTCATCACCTGCGGCTCGGTCGACGACGGCAAGTCGACGCTGATCGGCCGTTTGCTGTATGATTCCAAGACGATCTTCGAGGATCAGCTCGCAGCACTCGAGGCGGACAGCCGCCGGGTCGGCACGCAGGGCCAGAATATCGACTTTGCTCTGCTGGTCGACGGTCTTGCCGCAGAGCGGGAGCAAGGCATCACGATCGACGTCGCCTATCGCTTTTTCTCGACCGAAAAGCGCAAGTTCATCGTCGCGGACACGCCGGGGCACGAGCAATATACGCGCAACATGGTCACCGGCGCGTCGACCGCGGACCTTGCCGTCATCCTGATCGATGCGCGCAAGGGCGTGCTGACCCAGACCCGCCGTCACAGCTATCTGGCGCACCTTGTCGGCATCCGCGAGATCGTGCTCGCGGTGAACAAGATGGATCTGGTCGGCCATGACGAGGCGCGGTTCGACGCGATCGTCGAGGAGTATCGCGCCTTTGCCGCATCGATCGGTATCGACCGCTTCACCGCGATCCCGCTGTCGGGGCTGACCGGCGAGAATGTCGCGACCCAGGCCGCGACGATGCCCTGGTACACCGGTCTGCCGCTGCTCGCGCATCTCGAGACCGTGCCGATCGACGTCGACGCGCGCCAGGCGCAGCCGTTCAGGCTGCCCGTGCAATGGGTGAATCGTCCCGATCTCGACTTCCGCGGGTTTGCCGGCATGATCGCCAGCGGCACCGTGCGTCCCGGCGACAGCGTCCGCGTCGTCCCGTCGGGAAAGACGACGACCGTCGCCCGGATCGTCGCGCTCGGCGGTGACCTGACCGAGGCGGTCGCCGGCCAGTCCGTGACGATCGTGCTCGCCGACGAGGTCGATTGCTCGCGCGGCGACGTGATCGCCGCCGCCGATGCGCCGCCCGAGGCCGCCGACCAGTTCCTCGCGACCATCGTCTGGATGTCCGACACGCCGCTGGTACCGGGCCGCGGCTATCAGTTGAAGCTCGGCACGCAGGTCGTCGGGGCGACGGTCCAGCCGCCGCGTCACGTCGTCGACGTCAACACGCAGGCCGAATTGTCCGCCTCGACGCTCGCGCTTAACGATATCGGGGTCGCGGAGGTCTATGCCGACCGGGCGATCGTGTTCGAGCCCTATGCCGACGGTGCCGATCTCGGCGGCTTCATCCTGATCGACCGCGCGACCAACGCGACCGTCGCGGCGGGAATGATCGGATCGGCGCTCCGCCGTGCGCAGAACGTCCACTGGCAATCGATCGACGTCACGCGCGAGGCGCATGCCGCGCAAAAGGGTCAGTCACCCAGGATTCTCTGGTTCACCGGCCTGTCGGGCTCGGGCAAGTCGACGATCGCGAACCTGGTCGAGAAGAAGTTGTTCGCGCTCGGCCGGCACAGCTTCCTGCTCGACGGCGACAATATCCGTCACGGGCTCAACCGCGACCTCGACTTTACCGAGGCCGGCCGGATCGAGAATATCCGCCGGATCGGCGAGGTCGCACGGCTGATGGCGGATGCCGGGCTGATCGTGCTGACCGCGTTTATCTCGCCGTTCCGCGCGGAGCGGGACATGGTGCGTTCGATGGTCGCTCCGGGCGAGTTCGTCGAGATCTTCATCGACACGCCGCTCGCCTCGGCCGAGGCGCGCGACGTCAAGGGACTCTACGCCAAGGCACGCGCGGGCGAGATCGCCGACTTTACCGGTATATCGAGCCCGTATGAGGCGCCCCAGCGTCCCGACATCCGGATCGATACGACCCGCGAGAGCCCGGAGGCCGCGGCCGAGCGCATCGTCGAACATGTCATCGGCGTCTGGAGCTACGACCTGTGACGACCGACCTGACCGATGCCGGACTCGCGCGCTCGGTGGCGCTAGAGGCAGGCGCGCTTCTGCAGGAAATCCGGGCGCGAGGGACGATCGCGGGGGCGGCGATGGGGGCTGCGGGCGACCGCGAGGCCAATATGCTGATCATCGACCGGCTGCGCGCCGAACGCCCGGACGATTTCATCCTGTCCGAAGAATCGCTCGACGATCGCAGCCGCTGTGCGGCGCGGCGCGTCTGGATCGTCGACCCGCTCGACGGCACGCGCGAATATGCCGAGGGCCTCGACGACTGGGCGGTGCATATCGGCCTCGCGATCGATGGCGTCCCGCGCGTCGGTGCGGTCGCGGTGCCTGCGCGCGACGCGGTCTTCGCGACCGACGATCCGGCACGGCCCTGGGCACCCGCTGGCGAACCGCTTCGGATCGTCGTCAGCCGCTCGCGAGCGCCGGACATCGCACGTCGTGTCGGTGTCGCAATGGGGGCGACGCTGGTGCCGATGGGATCGGCGGGTGCCAAGGCGATGGCCGTCGTCGATGGCCGGGCCGACGCCTATCTGCATGACGGCGGTCAGTATGAATGGGACAATTGCGCCCCGGCTGCGGTTGCGATCGCCGCGGGGCTGCATGCGTCGCGGATCGACGGCAGCCCGCTGGTCTACAACTGCGTCGATCCGCTGCTCCCCGATCTCCTGATCTGCCGTCCCGAGCTGGCCGCGTCGATCCTCGCGGCCCTGGCCGCAGAGCGCGACTAGTCGGCCTTGGACCTCGCGTGGAGATAGCGGCTCGAAAAGTCCGCGACCTCGCGCAATGCGGTCCAGCTGGGAATGCTGATCCATCGTCTGGTGCGGACGATCAGCCCTTCGCTTTCGAGCAGCTTCATCGTCCGGTTGACATGGACCGCGGTCAGCCCGAGCGCATCACCGATCTGTTCCTGTGACATCGGCAGCTCATAGCCCCTGACCCCGTCGAGACCCTGAGCGTCGAGCCGCGCTGCGACTTCACACAGGAAATGCGCCAGCCGGGTCCGGGCGTCGCGCCGCCCGACGTTCAGCGCCCATTCGCGGAAGATCGATCCCTCGACCAGCGTGTTGACGAACAGCGCGTGACCGATCGCAGGATGCGACAAGGCGAGTTCCTGCAGCGCTGCGCGCGGAATGATCGCCACCTCGGCGCGCGTCAGCGTCTGGACGTTGTGGTCCGCGAGATCGAGAAACAGATGCTGGAGATCGAGCGGCTCGCCGGGAATGTGCAGCGACACGATCTGCCGCAACCCGTCGCCGGTGACCTTCTGGCGAAACGCATAGCCCGAGACTAGCACCGAGCAATGCTGGAGACTGTCGCCCTCGCGGACGAGATAGGCGGATGCATCGAACGTGCGGACATGGTGCGGCAGGGCCTGGATCGCCTCGCGATCACGTCGGTCAAGCGTCGCATGGGTCTCGAGCTTCCGGATCATCAGCGCGAGGGGCGATGTTGCAGTCTTTGCGGGGGTCGGGGACGATGGAGCGATGGCCAACGCAGTTCTCCAGTCGGTGTGACGGGAGCGCGCGCATCTCTCTGTCGTCGGCGGTCAGGAACGAGCCAGCGATGGTAGCGCTATAGCAGGCTGGCGCGCCACGACCAGCACTGTCAATCGGGGGTTGGTTAGAGGGCCTGCCGCTCAGCGCGGATGCAGGCGGGCCAGCGCAATCCCGGCAAGATTGTGGGACCGGCCGACATGGCGGATCTTCACCGTCTCGAACGTCGCGGCAAGCGCCTGAAAGGCGTCGCGGTGCGCGCGAAGCTCAGCCGATCGACAGCGCGCAGTACCACGCGCCTGCCCCACCACCAGCGCGGAGTCCCCGCGCAGATCGACCGAGACCGCGCCAAGCTCGCGGGCGACTCTCAGCGCATGGATCGCCGCCAGCCATTCCGCATCACTGTTGGTGCCGTGGCCGCAATCATCCAGGATATGGGTCATGCCGCGAACAACGACGCCGATCTCGATGCGCCCCGGGTTCGGACGACATCCGCCGTCGAAGAACAGCTTAAGCGGAACGCTGGGCATCGTCGTCACCCTCCGGGGAGGTCCGGCCCGCCCAGGCGAGCGCGCCGCCGACGACCAGCAGGATTATGCCTGCCTTGCCGGAACCTCGACGCAGTGCACCAAGCCCGCCAACCGCGAGGAGAACCGACGGCATCGGCGCGCGCGCGGCACGAGATGCCGCCGCGGTCTGCGCCGTTCGCACGCCACGCCGCGGCTCTGCTATCTCGGGTGTGTCTGATGGAGGGGGCGCCGTTACCGTAGCATCGGCGACGGCGGCACCGCGCGCACCGGCCGGACGTTCGGGCCCGGTGGTCGTATCGCGGGTGGTGCGATGCTCGAGTTCGGCGTTGAGCTCGGCCCCGAGGAGGAAGACATAGGCGGACAGCCACAGCCAGGTCAGCAACACGACCACCGCGCTCAGCGAGCCGTAGGTCGCGCCGTAATTCCCGAAATTTGCGACGTAGAAACCGAAGCCGATAGTCGCGGCGAGCCAGATCAGCGTCGCTGCAAGCGACCCCGGGGTCAGCCATGCCCATTTGGCATGCGCGCGGTTCGGCCCGTACCGGTACAAGCACGCCGCTGCGGTGACTGCGAGCATTGCCAGTACCGCATAGCTGGTAAGCCGCAGTAGCGTCAGGACGAAATCGGGAGCCCCCGGAATCATGCTGTCGAGCAGTGCGAAGGCCGCGGTCGACAGCGCGGCAGTCAGCGCCAGCACCACGGCGCCCGCGGTGATCGAGAATGCGAGGATATACAGCGCGAAGAACCCGCGGGTCTCGCGTTCCTCATAAGCGATGTTAAGCGCCGTGACGATCGACGATGCCCCCTTCGACGCACCATAGAGCGCAAGCGCGAGTGCTAGGATCAGTCCAAACCCCTTCTTGCCCTCCGACGTTCCGACCACGGTGGCGAGCTGGTCGCCGATGACCTTGGCCGCGTCCGCCGGCAGCACCTGGAACAGACCGCGGATATTCGCGACGACCGTCGCCGTGTCCGCGACCAGCCCGTAGATCAGCACGATCGAGGCGAGCAGCGGCACGATCGCCGCGAATGCGTAAAAGGCGGTGCCGGCGGCGATCAGCCCGATATTGTCGTCGCTGGCTTCCGCCCAGCTGCGTTTCAGCACCGACCACCAGGTGGCCATAGACATCGACCACGGGCTCGTCGCGTCGACGGGCGCGTCGCCGTTTGCCACTGCATTGCTCACTCAAAAATCCCCTTGGCCGCCCATCGCGCCGTCCCGATCCCTTGCAAACGCCGCGGCCGCGATTTCGTGCCGCGACCGGAACAGGTCAGAGGTCGCGCAACGCCCGGGCCGGCCTCGCACTCAGGATCGGCCAGGCCCCGATCAGCCCAATAGCCATCGTCAGCCCCGCGCCCGCCACCAGCGTCGCGACCACCGCCGGATAGCTCGGCAGCCATGAGAACGCGAAGACCTGCGTGACGACATACCACGCCCCCCCCAGCCCCAGCAGCAGCGCCACCGCGGACAGGATCACCGTCAGAAACGCATATTCGAGTGCCTGGACGCCGAGCACCTGGAGGCGAGTCGCGCCGAGCGTGCGCAGGATCACCCCGTCATAGGTCCGCGCTTCACGCGCCGCGGCGATTGCGCCGATCAGCACAGCGATGCCGGCGAGGATCGCGACCGACGCCGCCGCGGTGATCGCGGTCGCCATCTGCCCCACGATCGTTCGCAATTGCCCCAGAACGTCGCGGACCTCGATCACCGAAACAGACGGAAACCGCGGCAGCAGCGCGCGCATCACCGCCCCCTCCTCGCCACGGTCGAGATCGATCGTCGCCGCCAGGTTATGCGGCGCGTCGGCGATCGCGTTGGGGGAAAAGACCATGACGAAGTTGAAGCCGAGCGTATCCCAACTGATCCGCCGGAACGAGGCGATCCGCGCGCTCCGTTCGACACCCAGCAGGCTGTACTGGATCGGATCGCCGATCTTCAGAGCCAGCGCCTTGGCCAGCCGCTCGTCGATCGACACCAGCGGCGGCCCGGCATAGCCGCGCGGCCACCAGCGCCCGGCGGTGATCTGGCTGCCGTCCGGCAGCGTCTCGGCATAGGTCAGGCCACGTTCGCCACGCAGCGCCCAGGCGCCTTCCGGCAAGGTCTTTAGATCGGCGACACGCGTCGTTGCATAGCCCGTGATCGTGCCGCGCATCGCGGGCACGGTGGTCACGACCGGCTTGCGCGCGGCCTCAGCGACCGTCCGGCGGAATTCGGCTTCGCGCTGCGGCGGGACGTCGAGCGCAAACAGCGCAGGCGCGCGCTGCGGAACGGTCTGCGCGATATTCGCATCGATGCTCGTCCGGATTGCCGCCAGCAGGACGAACAGCGTCAGCCCCAGGCCGAGGGCGACCACCAGCGTGCCGGTCCGAGCGCCAGGACGGTGCAGTGCTGCAATCGCAAGCCTGAGCAAAGGCTGGCGCGCCCGCGGCAACCGCGCAGCCGCGATCCGGATGACCCAGCCGAACCCGGCAAGGAGGAGCAGCACGGCCGCAACCGCCGCAAGGAACCCCGCGCTGAGCCCGGGCTGTTCCGCGGTCAGCAGCGCGAGCGCAACGAGCGCAAGCCCGCCACCGGCGACCCAGGGCAGCGTCCGGCGCAACGGTACGCGCCGCTGGCCGGCACTGCCACGCAACAGCACGACCGCCGGCACGCTTCCGGCTTCGACCAGTGCTGGCGCGGTAAACGCCAGCGCGATCACCATGCCATAAGCGGCGGCGAGCAGCAGCGGCACGGGCTGCACCGCAAAGCTCGGCGCGACCGGCAGCACGTCGCCCGCGAGCGCGACGATCAACGGCACCGCCGCAGCGCCGGCAATCAAACCGGCGAGAATGCCAATCCCGGCGACAACGACGATCTGGATCAGATAGACCCGGGCGATCATCCCGGACGTCGCACCAAGCACCTTGAGCGCGGCGATGCTCTGCCGCCGTGCGGCGAGATAGGACGAGACCCCATTCCCGACGCCGATACCGGCGATGACGAGCGCGGAGAGTCCGACGAGCAACAGGAACTGGCCCATCCGCTGGACGAACCGCTCGGCACCGGGCGCCGCGCGATCGCGGGTCTTGCTTTCCCAGCCCGCCGACGGGAATGCCGCCTTGATCCGGTCGACCGCGCGCGTGGGCGCGAGTCCCGACCGGAGGCGGACGCGATATTTGGTCTCGTACAGGCTGCCGGGCTGGATCAGGCCGGTCCGCGCAATCCCGGGCAGCGAAACGATCGCGACGGGCCCCAACGTAAAGCCTTCGCCGAGCCGGTCAGGCTCCTCGGCGAGGACATGGTCGACCACGAACTCGGCCGTACCCAGCCGGATCCGGGCGCCGCGGCCGACGCCCAGCCGGTCGGCGAGCGCGGGCGCGATCCAGATCCCCGAGTCGCGCGGCGGCTCCGCTGCGCCCCCATCGGCAAACCGGACGGTGCCGTACAACGGATAGGCGCGGTCGACGCCCTTCAGTTCGATCGGCACGCTGGCCGTACCGCGCACCGCCGTCGCCTGCATGCGCACCGTCTCCGATACGGTGCCGAGCGCGGCCATCGCGCGACGCTCCTCGGATGTCGCAGCGCGCTGCGACGTGGCGAATTCGACGTCGCCACCCAGGATCGTGCTGCCGCGACTTGCCAGTTCGCCGTCGATCGCGCGGGTCAGGCTGCCGATCGCCGCCAGCGCGCCGACCCCCAGGAACAGACAGGCCAGCAGCAGTCGCAGGCCGCGGAACCGCAGATTGAGCTCGCGCCTGGCCAGACGCCAGGCGAGCCGCCAGTCGGTCATGCCTTCGCGCCCGTCACGGACCGCAACTGATCGCGGACGATACGCCCGTCACCGAGTTCGACGACCCGGTCGCACCGCGCCGCGAGGACCGGATCATGCGTGATGATGATCAGCGTCGCGCCCGTCGCCGCGCGTCGATCGAACAGCAGGTCCATCACCGCCGCACCCGTCGCGGCATCGAGGTTGCCCGTCGGCTCGTCCGCGAAGACGAGGTCCGGCCGCGGTCCCAGCGCGCGGGCGATCGCGACACGCTGCTGCTCCCCGCCCGACAGCTGGGTCGGATAATGCCCGGTACGGTGGCCGAGCCCGACCGCCTCCAGCTCATCGGCGGCGCGTGCGAACGCATCGGCCATGCCGGCAAGCTCCATCGGGACGGCGACGTTTTCCAGCGCGGTCATCGTCGGCAACAGATGAAATGCCTGAAGCACGATGCCGATACGACCACGCCGCGCGCGTGCCAGCGCATCCTCGTCGAGCGCGCCGAAATCGAGTCCCGCCACCTCGACCTCTCCGCCGCTCGCCTGTTCGAGCCCGGACAGCACCGCCATCAGCGACGATTTGCCCGACCCTGAGGGCCCGAGCAGCGCCACGCTGCTGCCCCGCGCAATGTCGAGATCGATGCCCTTGAGGATCGCGGTCGCTGCACTCGCACTGCCGAGCGTCAGCGTGACATTGCGGGCCGATATCACCATATCGTCGGAGGTTGATCGGGACATGGAGCACTTTACGTTGGAGCGATACAGGCCTTCATATGTGGCAGTCGCCGCGGTTCTCCAAGCGCTGGTCCTCGCGGGGTGCGATCGGGCGGCGGATAGCCCGGCCCCTGTGGCGGCCACCCGCGGCGCGGGCAGCGACACGGCCGTCGATGGTACAGCGGTCGCGATGCCTCCCGCGCCGGCCGGTCGCGAGCGCCTGATCCTGGCCTTTGGCGACAGTCTGTACGCGGGGTACGGCGTCGCGCGCGGTCACAGCCTGCCCGACGTTTTGCAGGCGACGCTGCGCCGCAAGGACGTCAACGCGACGATCGTCAATGCCGGCGTCTCGGGCGACACCAGCGCGGCCGGGCGCCAGCGGTTTATCTTCACGCTGGACAGCCTGCCCCGCAAACCCGATCTCATCCTGCTCGGCCTGGGCGGCAACGACGTGCTGCGTCAGATCGCGCCTGCCGAGACCCGCGCCAACCTGACCGCGATGATGGACGAGGCGCGCCGCCGCGATATCCCCGTAGTTTTGACGGGCATGCGGGCGCCCCCCAATCTCGGTCCCGAATATCAGGCGGCGTTCGACACGATCTGGCCCGATCTTGCCAAAACCTATGGTGCGGATCTCTATCCTTTCATTCTCGATGGCGTGATCGGCGACGCTGCGCTGATGCAGCGCGATCATGTCCACCCGAACACACGCGGCATCGATCGGATCGCTGACCGATTTACGCCGATCATTCTGGGACAGCTCGATAAAGGCTGATACGGACCAATCCGCCTGTTGACGACCGGACGAACCGCATGGTTGAGCATGGGGTCACGAGCGGCCGCAACGGGCAGCCGAGATGGGCAGCCGACAGGGGCCGCCGACAAGGGCGAATGCAGGGGCGGAACGATGCATCGAAGTGGGTTGATCGCGCGGCTCGAACGCCATCTTGCGCTAACGGAAGAGGAACGCGCCGCGATCTCGCGCGCCGAGCAACGCGAGATCCGGCTCAAACCCGGCGAGATCCTGATGGCCGAGGGCGGGACGAGCCATGCGCTGTTCGTCGTGCATTATGGCTGGCTGCATTCGGCGGCGAGGCTCGCAGCGGGCGGCCGCCAGATCCTGCGCTTCCACTATGCCGGCGACCTGATCGGCACGTCGAGCATCGCTTGGTCGCAGGCTTCGGCAACGCTGACCGCAGTGTCGGACTGTACCGTCACCGAACTGCCCAAGGCCGATCTGGGCCAGATCTTCCGCCAGCAGCCGCGGCTCGCCGGGCTGCTCTATGCCATCGCCGCGGCGGAGAATGTCGCGATGAGCGACCGGCTCACCTCGATCGGCCGCAAAGGTGCGGCGGAGCGGCTGACCACGCTCCTGCTCGATATCCTGGCGCGTCTTCGGGTCACTGCCGGTGGCGTGATCGACTCCTTCGACCTGCCCCTGACGCAGAGCGATATCGGCGATGCGCTCGGCTTGACCAAGGTGCACGTCAACCGGACGATCCGTGCGCTCGAGCGTGACGGCGTGATCGAGCGCAACGGTCGACGAGTCCGGATCCTCGACCCGGAGCTTCAAATGCGGCGGACGGGCTTTGTCGACCGCTACGGCGAGATCGAGACGGCATGGCTGCCGCCGGCGCCGTAACGACGGCGCCAGTCCGTTTGGCGGTCAGTTCGGCTCGACGACGAAAAGCGTCACGCCCTCATATTTGATGTCGTGCGGGTTGAAGACGGCGTCGGGCCGGAACCCCTCGTCGATCACGACGATATCCTTCAGCCCGGCGAGCTTGAACGTGCCGAGCTTGATCTCCTTGGGCGGCTGTCCGTCGCGCTGCAGCGTGACCGCGTCGACGAACACGTCATCATGGCGCGTGAACAGGATATGCGGCGCGAGTTTGACATGCATCCGGTTGTAGACCGCGGTCACGCACTGGCGCAGCGCGATCGCTTGCAGCAGCAGCGCGTTGGCGTTGCTCGGGACGGAACCGGGTGTCGAAGAAGCAGGCATATGGTGCATCGCAGCATTGTTTAATGGTGTCGCGGCGTTCGCACGAACGCCGGCGGGGTGACAAGCGTAA